>JAEURL010000624.1 GCA_016789165.1 Anaerolineales bacterium
CCGCCGGCCGCCCCCGGTCTGCCGCCCGCCGCCGTCCGCCCCTGGTCCCTGGGCCTGGGCCTGGCGGCGTTTCTAGTCCTGGCCGCCTGCTCCGGGCCCCTGCCCTTCCTGGGCCCCACCGTCACGCCGACCCCCAGCGCGACGCCCACGCCCACCTTCACGCCCACGCCCAGCGCCACCCCCTCGCCCACCCCCACGCCGGCCCCGGCCGCCCGCATCGCGGCCGCCGACGAGGCCCTGTTCGCGGGTGATTGGGAGCTGGCCCAGGCCGAATACGAGACCGTCCTGGAGCAGAGCACGGACCCGGACCAGCGGGCCGCCGCCCAACTGGGCGTGGGGAAGGCGCGCCTGTCCGCGGGTGATCCGCAGGGCGCCAGCGCGGCCTTCGCGGCCGTGCTGGAGCAGTATCCCAACGCCTCCCTGGTGGCCGACGCGCACTTCCTGCTGGGCGAGGCCTTCCGCGCGCTGGGCTTGTGGACGCAGTCCATCGAGGGCTACCGCAACTATCAGCGCCTGCGGCCGACCACCCTGGACTCGTACGTGGAGGAGCGCCTCGGCCAGGCCGCGGCCTTCGCCGGCGACTACGCCGCCGCCCAGGCCGCCTATCGGGCCGCCATCGCCGCGCCCCGGATCAGCGGCGGGCCGGCCGAGGCCCTGGACCTGCGCGAGCGTTTGGCGGAAGTGGAACTGATGCTGGGGAACCTGGACGCCGCCCTGGAGCAGTACGACCTGATCTTCCAGACCACGGACCAGGACTGGCGCCGGGCGCGCGCCCTGATTCTGGCCGGCCAGGCCCTCTACCGCTCCGGCCAGCCCGAGGCCGCCTACGCCAAGTTTCAGCAGGCGGTGCGGGACTACCCGGCCGCCGGCGACACCTTCCAGGGCCTGCTGACCCTGGTGAATGACGGCGTGGCCGTGGACGACCTGCAGCGCGGCCTCACCAACTACCACGCCCAGAACTTCGCGCCGGCCCTGGCCGTGTTCGACCG
This sequence comes from Anaerolineales bacterium, assembly GCA_016789165.1. GTDB lineage: Bacteria > Chloroflexota > Anaerolineae > Anaerolineales > UBA6663 > SpSt-583. Next base: position 990 of record JAEURL010000624.1, read on the forward strand.
GGCGCTGGCCGTCAACCCGGCCGACACGACCGCCCTCTATTACAAAGGCCTGACCCTGAACGCGCTCGGCCGCGGCGGCGAGGCGCTGGCCGTCTTCCGCCAATTGGTGGCCGGCTTCCCGGGCGACGCCTACTGGCAGCCGGCCTATTTCCAAATCGCATTCATCCAGGACTATCCCGCCGACGTGGACACCTTCGCGGCCTTTGTGGCCGCCGTCCCGCAGGCGCCGGAGGCCCCGGACGCGCTCTACCGCGCCGCGCGCCTGTGCGAACGCAACGGCGACTTCGCCCGCGCCGCCGCGCTGTGGGGCCAGATCGCCCAGGACTATCCGGACGCGGCCCAGGCCGCCGACGCCGCCCAGCAGGCCGGCGTGGTGCTGTACCGCAGCGGCGACCTGGCCGGCGCCGCCCGCCGCTTCGAGCTGGCCGCCGGCCTGGGGACGGACCCGGCCCAGCACGCCCGCGCCTGGCTGTGGATCGGCAAGATCAAGGAGCGCCAGGGCGACGGCACCGCCGCGCGCACCGCGTGGGTGAAGGCGGCCGGCCTGGATCCCGGCGGTTATTACTCCCTGCGCGCCGCCCAGCTGGCGCGCGGCGAGCGCCCCTTCACGCCGCCGGCCGGCTTCACCTTCGTCTTCGACGCCGAGCGCGAGCTGGCCGAGGCCGAGGCCTGGCTGCGCCAGAACTTCGCCTCGGCCCAGGGCGTGAACGCCCTCAGCACGCCCGGCGCCGGCATCTGGAAGGAGGCCCGCTTCACGCGCGGCGCCGAGCTGTGGCGGCTGGGCCTGCTGCGCGAGGCGCACGCCGAGTTCGACAGCCTGCGCCTGGACCTGCAGGGCGACCCGCTGGCGATGTGGCAGCTGGCCGTCTACTGGCACGATCTGGGCGCCTACGACCTGGCCATCCGGTCCGCGCGCCGCGTGCTGGACCTGGCCGGCGTCCAGGACCTGACGCTCGGCCCCGCCTACCTGCAGCGCCTGCGCTACCCGGCGCCCTTCGCGGACCGGGTGACGGCGGCCGGCGCCGAGTACGGCCAGCACCCCTTCCTGCTGTACTCCAAAATGCGCATCGAGAGCTTCTTCTGGAAGTACGCCTTCTCCAGCGCCGAGGCGCGCGGCCTCAACCAGATCATCCCGGCCACCGCCGACGAGATCGCCCGCAAGCTGGACCTGACGGACTTCGCGCTGGACGACCTGTACCGGCCGGCCGTCTCCATCCCGATGGGCGCCTTTTACCTATCCTTCGTCGGCCAGGCCACGCGCGGCGGCCCCGAGGTGCTGCTCTCCGGCTATTACGCCGGCCCCGGCAACGCCGACGCCTGGCTGGCCCTGGCCGACGGCGACCCCGACCTGTTCGTGGAGGTCATCCGCCTGCCGGACGCCAAGGGCTATGTTCAGACCGCCTACGAGTACTTTGAGATGTACTCCTACCTCTACGGCACCCCCTGACCCCGGCTCAAGCGATATTTCCGACCAAATTAGCCGGTTGTCCCCCAGACCCATGACAAGTGGCACTAAAGCCCCGGCCGGCGGGCTTTTATGCTTCCTGCAGTCCATTATTGCCAATCACTCGCAAAATGAGCTGCCACACCCCTGCCCCGGCCCTCGACCCTGAAGCGCCCATCATCCTGGTGGGCAACCCCAACGTAGGCAAGAGCGCCCTCTTCGGCGCGCTCACCGGCCGCTACGTGGAGGTCTCCAACTTCCCCGGCACCACCGTGGAGATCAGCGCCGGCCGCGTGGACGGCCTGCCCCTGATCGACACACCCGGCGTCCAATCCCTGCTGGCCCGCTCCGACGACGAGCGCGTGACCCGCGATATCCTCTTCGCCCGCCGGCCGCGCGTGGTGGTGCAGGTGGCCGACGCCCGCAACCTGCGCCGCAGCCTGCTGCTGACGATCCAAC
>JAEURL010000641.1 GCA_016789165.1 Anaerolineales bacterium
GGGATGTGGAGACCATCGCCTCGTCCGTGGCCAACCTGGGCGAGGAGGCCGTCAAGCTGCGCGATTTCCTGCAGCGCGCCCGCGACGACGCCCGCCATGACCCGGCCGCGCCAATCCGCTTCCGGCCGCGCAGCGAGGCCATCGTGGCCGCGCATTACCCGGACAAGACCAGCGAGATCCTGGACCTGGCCCAGCAGCTGATCCGCATCCCGTCGGTCACCAATTGCCCGGAGGAGCGGCTGGAGGAGGTCCACCGCGCCGCCACCTTCGTCTTCGATTACCTGCGCGATGCCGGCCTGGACGTCACCTATTACGAGGCTTCCAAGTACCCGGCGGTGCTGGCCGGCTTCCCGGGCCGGGTGGCGGCCCCGGTGATGCTGAGCGGCCACTTCGACGTGGTGCCGCCCGAGCCGGACGACGGCCAGTTCGCTCCGCGCCTGGAGGGCGACTACCTGTGGGGGCGCGGCGCCGCGGACATGAAGACCGTGGTGGCCACCTACCTGGTGTGGATGAAGGACGCGCTCAAGGCCGGCGACGGGCGCTATCCGGGCGTCAACCTGCTGCTGGTGGGCAATGAAGAGAACGGCGAGAGCGAGCCGACCGGCACCCCGCACGCCCTGGCGGACCTGGCCCGGCGTTTCCCCGGCTACGCCCCGCAGCTCTTCATCGCCGGCGAACGCACCGGCGAGAAGGGCACCGAGCTGATGGGTGAGATCTGCATCGAGAACCGGGGCGTGATGCGCTTCGAGTTGATCGCGCGCGGCGCCCGCGGCCACACCGGTGTGCGCGGCGCCAACGCCGACCTGGGCGAGCGGCTCTTCCAGGCGCGCACGGCCCTGGCCGAGGTCTTCCAGCAGCGCCTGACCCTGAAGGGGGCCGGCGGCTGGCAGAGCCAGTACCGCTTCCCGTTCTTCAGCGCCGGCCAGCCCGGCGTCTACAACGTCACCGCCGACTACGGCGTGCTGGGCATCGAGATCCGCTCCATCCCACAGGACAACCTGGCCGACATCGCCGAACAGGCGCGCGCCATCTGCGCCGACCTGGGGCTGGAGATCAACATCCCGGTCATGGAAGGCGGCGTGGCCTGCGATCCGGCCAACCCGTACCTGCTCAAGCTGGTGGAGGCCGCCCGCGCCGCCTACGGCCAGGAGCCGGTGCTGGGCAAGAAGCTGCCCGGCTCCAGCGCCCGCTTCGCGCCCGGCGGCCAGGCCGTAGTTTGGGGTCAGACCGGCCTCGGGCCGCACGCCAAGGACGAGCGGCACTTCATCCCGAGCATCGATGGCTATTACCGGGCCTTGGTCCAGCTTGGGCAGCGGCTGATCTGAGCTCGCCGCCCGGCGGGAGCGCCGGGCACTGGTTCAAATAAGCTTAGGGGCGGCTGAGACACAGAGAGGCCGGCTTCAGGTGCCTGGTCTCTGTGGCTTAGCGGCCGAGGGGAAAGGACACATGGCGGATAAAGCGCCCCGACCGACGCTGAGTGAAGACTGGCTGGCCGTGATCATCGCCTTGGCTTTGATCGCGCTGGCCGCGCTGGGCGTCCTTGGCCCGGCCGGCCTGCCGATCACGTTCTAGGGGGCCGCATGACCAACGCCACCGCCGCCCCGCGTCCGTCCGCCCTGCCCGGCCTGGCCGCCATGCTGCTCCTGGCCCTGCCGGCCTGGTGGCTCACCCGCCAGGCGGCCGGCCTGCAGCTTCCCTTCGGCATCCCCGGCCGCGCGCTGGAGTACCCGCTCTGGGCGGCCGGCCTCGGCCTGCTCGGCAATGTCCTGCTCAAGCGGGCCGGCCTGTATCCGCGGGTGGCGCCCGGCCTGCGCCTGGAGCTGTTCCTCAAGATCGGCCTGGTGCTGCTGGGGGCCAGCGTCAACTTCAACCAACTGGTCGCGGCGGCCGGCGGCTCGGTGATCCAGGGCCTGGTCCTGATCACGGGCGTCTTCGGGTTCTGCTGGTGGCTGGGCGGGCGCTTCGGCCTGGACGACAAGCTGCGGGCCGTGATGGCGGCGGCCGTGTCCATCTGCGGGGTGTCGGCCGCCATCGCCGCGGCCGGCTCGGTGCTGGCCAAGAAGGAGCAGGTGACCTACGTCACCGCCCTGGTGATCGTCACCGCCCTGCCCCTGATGGTGCTGGCGCCGCTGGCCGCCGGCGCGCTGGGCCTCTCCCAGCCCGTGGCCGGCGCCTGGTTCGGCGGCAACATCGACACCACCGCCGCCGTAGTGGGGGCCGGCACGCTCTACGGCGAGACGGCCCAGAAGGTGGCCTCGATCGTCAAGACCACCCAGAACGCCCTGATCGGGGTGGTGACCTTCCTGCTGGCCCTCTACTTCAGCTTGGTGGTGGAGCGCGTGCCCGGCCAGCGCCCGCACCCGCGCGAGATCTGGGAGCGCTTTCCCAAGTTTGTGCTCGGCTTCCTGGCGGCGGCCGGCCTGTACTCGCTCGGCTGGATCGACGGCGGGCGCGGCACAGCCGTGGAGGCCTTGCGCAACTGGTCCTTCACGATGGCCTTCGTGGGCATGGGCCTGCAGCTCTCGCTGAGCGAGCTGCGCCAGATGGGCTGGCGGCCGCTGGCCGTCTTCCTGATCACGACCGTCTTCAACACCCTGCTGGCCCTGGGGGCGGCCTGGCTGATCTTCGGCCTGTGGCTGCCGTTCCAGGGCTGAGGGCCGGCCTCAGGCCTTCAGCTCGGGGAAATCCTCCTCCCAGAACTCCAGCGCGCCGCGTTCGTGGTGCGCCACCCGCTCATTCTCCTGGCCGCGCAGCTGCACGCGCCGGATCTTGCCCGAGATGGTCTTGGGCAGGTCTGCGAACTCCAGCCGGCGCACGCGCTTGAACGGCGCCAGCCGCTCGCGCGCGAAGCGGAAGAGCGCCAAGGCCAGCTCGCGCGAGGGCGTGTAGCCGGGCTTGAGCACGATGTAGGCCTTGGGCACGCTCAGCCGCAGCGGGTCCGGGCTGGGCACCACGGCCGCCTCGGCCACAGCCGCGTGCTCGATCAGGGCGCTCTCCAGCTCAAACGGGCTGATGCGGTAATCCGAGCTCTTGAAAACGTCGTCGGCGCGGCCCACGTACCAGTAGTAGCCGTCCGGGTCGCGCATGGCCACGTCCGACGTGCGGTAATGGCCGCCGCCGAGCACGGCCGCCGTGCGCTCGTCACTGTCGGCGTAGCCGGCCATCAGGCCCACCGGCCCCGGCCGGAGCCGCAGGCTCAGCTCGCCCTCCTCCACGCTGTGGCCGTCCTGGTCCAGCAGCACCACGTCATAGCCGGGCAGCGGCCGGCCCATCGAGCCGAGCTTCACGGGCTGGCCGGGGGTGTTGCCCAGCTGGGCCGTGGTCTCGGTCTGGCCGTAGCCGTCGCGCACCGTCAGGCCCCAGGCCGCCTGCACCTGCTCGATGACCTCCGGGTTGAGCGGCTCGCCGGCGCTGATCAGCTCGCGCAGTTGCACGGGGTAGGCCTTCAGGTTCTCCAGGATCAGCATGCGCCAGACCGTGGGCGGCGCGCACAGCGAGGTGACCCGGTAATCCACCAGCGCCTGGAGGATCTTCTTGGCGTCGAAGCGCGGCTGGTTATAGATGAAGACCGTGGCGCCGGCGTTCCAAGGCGCGAAGAAGCAGCTCCAGGCGTGCTTGGCCCAGCCGGGCGAGCTGATGTTGAAGTGCACGTCGCCGGGCTGCAGGCCCAGCCAGTACATGGTGGAGAGGTGGCCCACCGGATAGCTCTGGTGGGTGTGCAGCACCATCTTCGGCTTGGCGGTGGTGCCGGAGGTGAAATACAGCAGGAAGGGGTCGTCCGGCCGCGTGGGGCCGTCCGGCGTGAATTCGGCCGCGGCCTGG
>JAEURL010000653.1 GCA_016789165.1 Anaerolineales bacterium
CGGCCACGCTCACGCAGGTGGGCCGCGCCTTGCGTCAGACGCCCGCCCACATCCGGCATCACCTGAAGGCCCTGGAGCAGGCCGGCTTGGTGGAGGCCACGGCCGGCCCGCGGGAGCGCTCGCACCTGGAGAAGTATTACCAGGCGGGCGCCCGCGCCTGGCTGGTGAGCCTGGCGCTGCTGCCGGAGACGCCGGCCGGCCAGACCTCGATCTTCATCGGCAGCCAGGACCTGGCCACCCAGCCGCTGGCCGAGCATTTCCAGGGCCGCCGCCGCGGCCCGACGGTGCAGATCCTGCCGCTCAACAGTTTGGACGGCCTGCTGATGCTGCGCCAGGGCGTCTGCCAGATGGCGACCTGCCACCTCAAGGAGCCGGGCGCCGACGCCTATAACCGGTCGTACGTCCAACACCTGTTCCCGGGCCAGGCCATGGCCCTGATCCGCCTCTATGCGCGCGAGGGCGGCCTGATGGTAGCGCCCGGCAACCCCAAGGGCCTGCGCGGGCTGGCGGACCTGGCCCGGCGTGATGTGCGCCTCGTCAACCGGGAGCCGGGGGCCGGCATTCGCGTCTGGCTGGACCAGAGCCTGGCCCAGCTGGGGCTCGCGCCGGCGGCCATCGCCGGCTATGACGCCATCGCCCCGTCGCACCTGGCGGTGGCCCAGGCCATCCAGGCCGGGCGGGCCGACGCCGGGATCGGCCTGGCGGCCGTGGCGCGCGAGCAGGGCTTGGGGTTCCTGCCCCTATTTGAAGAGCCGTATGACCTGGTGCTGACTCAGGCCAGTCTGACCGACGCCCGCTATGCCCCGCTCTTCGACTACTTGGGGTCCGGCGAATATCGGGCGGCCGTCCGCGCGCACGCCGGTTATGCCGTGACCTCCGCCGCCGGCCGGCTCAGCGCGCTCAATCTCACCAGCTGAAAGAAAGGCCAGGCCTTCATGGTGCGCAAGACGCTGACGCTGGCCCTGGCCAGTGCGCTCCTGGCCGGCTGCGGCGCGGCCGCCGCGTCGACCCTGACCGCCAACCCCGCGCCGACGGCCAAGCCCGCCGTGACCCTAACGGTCTTTGCCGCCGCTTCCCTGGCGGACGCCTTCACCCAGCTTGGCCAGCGCTTCGAGGCCCTTAACCCGGGCGTCCACGTGGCCTTCAACTTCGCCGGCTCACAACAACTGGCGGCGCAAATCAACCAGGGCGCGCCGGCCGATGTCTTCGCCAGCGCTAATCTCGCCCAGATGAAGCTCGTGGCCGACGGCGGGCGCGCCTCCGAGGCGACCGTGTTCGCCCTGAACCAACTGGTGCTGGTGTTCCCCAAGGACAACCCGGGCCAGATCACGGCCCTGCCGGACCTGGGCCGGCCCGGCCTGCGAATCATGCTGGCCGCCCAAGCGGTGCCGGTCGGCCAGTACGCGCTGGACTTCCTGGACAAGGCCAGCCAGGACCCGGCCTTTGGGCCGGCGTTCAAGGACGCCGTGCTCAGAAACGTGGTCTCCTATGAGGATAACGCCAAGCAGGTCTTCGCCAAGGTCGCGCTGGGGGAGGTCGATGCCGGCATCGTCTACGCCACGGATGCGCTGGGCGCCAGCGCCGAGGCGGTGAGCACGTTGGCCATCCCGGAGGCGTTCAACACTATCGCGCGCTACCCGATTGCGGCCCTGAACGACAGCGCCCACCGCGACTGGGCGCGCAGCTTCGTCAGTTTCGTGCTCGCGCCGGACGGCCAGCGCCTCCTGGGCCAGTTTGGCTTCATGGCGGCCGCGGCCGAGCAGCAGTAGGGCCAAGCGTGACTCCCCCTCCCTCCCCTCGCGTTCGGGCCGCGTGGCCCGAGGGCTGGCTGTGGCTCAGCGCCGGGCCGCTGCTGGCCTTCCTGGCGGTGCCGATTGGGGTTCTGGTCTACCGGGCCTCGCTCGGCAACCTGGCGGCCACGCTGGACTCCGCCCCGGTCCGCCAGGCCCTGCAGTTGAGCCTATTCACCACCCTGGCCACGACCGGACTGGCGCTGGTTTTCGGCACGCCGGTGGCCTACCTGCTGGCACGCCGGCGCTTCCGGCTGAAGCGCGTGGTGGACACGCTGCTCGACCTGCCGTCCGTGCTGCCGCCCTCGGTGGCCGGCCTCGCCCTGCTGATTACTTTCGGCCGGCGCGGTGTGATCGGCAGCACGCTCAGCGCGTGGGGCCTCAACTTGGCCTTCACCACGGCCGCCGTCGTTCTGGCGCAGATGTTTATCGCGGTGCCGTTCTACGTGCGAGCGGCCACGCTCGGTTTTGAGAGCATTGAGCCGGAACTAGAGGAGGCGGCGGCCCTGGATGGCGCCGGCCGCTGGCAGCTCTTTCGGTTCGTCACGGCGCCGCTGGCCGGCCCGGCGTTGGTGAGCGGCGGCGTCATGACCTGGGCCCGCGCGCTCGGCGAGTTCGGGGCCACCCTCATCTTCGCCGGCAATTTCGCCGGCCGCACCCAGACCATGCCGCTGGCGATCTACCTGGGCTTTGAGATGGATTTGGATGTGGCGCTGACGCTGTCGGTGATCCTGGTGGGCCTGGCGGCCCTGGCGCTGGTGCTGGTGAAAGGCATCCTGCACCGCGAGTGGCGCTGAACGGTCAGGCGCCGGCCGGGCCAGGCAGGACAAAGTAGAAAGTAGCCCCCTGATCGGGGGCGCCCTCGGCCCACACCCGCCCGCCGTGACGGTGGACAATGCGCTGCACGATGGCCAGGCCAACGCCGGTGCCTTCATACTCGCTGGCGTGGTGCAGGCGCTGGAAGACGCCGAAGAGCTTATCGGCGTATTGCGGGTCAAAGCCGGCCCCGTTATCGCGCACGAAGTAGACGATCCCGTCCGCCGCCGGCCGGCTGCCGACCTCGACCACGGGCTGCGCGCGCTTGCTCGAAAACTTCAGGGCGTTGGCCAGCAGGTTGGTCCACACCTGGCGCAGCAGCGCCGGATCGCCGACGGCCGGCGCCAGCTCGCCCAGGCGGACGGCGAGGCCGGGCTGGGCTTCGCCGGCCGTCAACTCCGCCAAAACTTCGGCCACCAAGGCTTGCACATCCACCGGCCCGGCCTGCAAGCGGGCCCGGCTGAGCCGCGAGAAAGCCAGCAAATCATCGATCAGATGGGCCATGCGCTGGGTCTCGCGGCGGACGACGCCGGCCACGCGCCGGCCCTCCGTGTCCAGGGCCTCGGCATAGTCCTCGGCCAGGATGCGCGTGAAGCCGTCGATGGCGCGCAGGGGCGCGCGCAGATCGTGCGAGACGGAGTAGGTGAAGGCTTCCAGCTCGCGGTTGGCGGCCTGCAGCTGGGCGGTGCGCTCCACCACTCGCTGCTCCAGCGCCTCGTTCAAGCGGCGGATCTCGGCCTCCGCCCGGTGACGTTCGGTGAGATCGTGAACGCAAACGACGCGCCACGCCAGCCCGTGATACGGGTAGCGGCGCGCCAGCACCTCCACCGGAAAGGTCGAGCCATCCCGCCGGAGCCCAACCGCCTCATAGCGGTCGTCGGTGTCCTGCTTTAATCTGGACAACACCTGCTCGCGGGCCTGGGGCGCGACGAAATCCAACAGCGACCGCCCAATGAGCTCTTCGAGCTCGCAGCCGAACAGGGCCGCCACCGCTCGGTTGGCGTCCACGATTACGCCCGCCTGGTGGAAGAAGATGCCCTCAGTCGTCATGGCCGCAAAGCGCCGCAGCCGCTCCTCGGACTCGGCCACTAAGTTCTCGGCCGCCTTGCGCGCGGTGATGTCGAGGGTCAGGCCGCCCAGCAGACGCGGCCGGCCGGGCTGCAGAATCGGGAACTTGAAGGTCGCCCACGTGCGTCCGCCAAAAGTCTCTTCCACTTCCAGGCCCGCCCCGGCATCCAGGACCTGGCGATCGGCGGCCGTCATGGGCTCGGCAAAGTCGGCGGGAAAGACCTCGGCGTTCGCCCGGCCCACCAGCGCCGCCGGGTTGAGGCCCAGATAGGTGGCAAAGCCCTCATTCGCAAAGAGGACGCGCGTCTGCTCATCTTTGATATAGGCCAGTCCGGGGAAGTGCCGCATAAAGAGCTGGAAGCGCGCCTCGCTCTCGCGCAAGGCGTTCTCCTGGCGCTTGCGCTCGGTGATATCACGGATCAGCGAGACGCGCAGCACCTGCCCGCCGATCTCGGTCAGGCGGGCCTGGCTCTCCACCGGCAGGGTCTGGCCGTCTCGGCGCAGGGCCAGGTGCTCATAAGGGGCCTGGTATCCCTCGCTGATGGCCGCCGCCACCTGGGCGCGGTATTCGGGGGCCACGCACTTGATAAGCGGCTGGCCCAGCAGTTCTTCCCGCCGATAGCCCAGCATCTGGGCCAGTTGATCGTTCAGGTCAACAAAAAGCCCGTTCTGGCTGAGGGCGATCCCTTCAAAGGCGGCCTCGGCCAGCGTTCGAAAGCGCTGTTCGCTCTCGCGCAGGGCCTGCTCGGCCCGCCGGCGCTCGCTGACATCATGAGCGAAGGCCACCTGCAGCGGCCGGTCGCCGAGTCGGAAATGCTTGGCCCGGATCTCAACCGGAAAGGTGCTGCCGTCCCGCCGGCGGTGATTGGTCTCGAGGGCCAGCAGCCGGCTGTCGCCGGCCTTCAGCTGCTGCCAGCCGGCGGCAAAGCGGGCCGGCGGCCAATCGTCGTCGATGTCCCACAGGTGCAGCTCCAGCAGCTCGGCCCGCGAGTAACCGAGCGATCGGCAGGCTTCGTCGTTGACGTACACGTACCCGCCCGTCTCGTCCATCCAGAAGACGGCGTCTGTCGCCTCATCCACCAGGCGTTTGAACATGCGCGCCAGATTGGCCTCGGGCGCCGGGTTGGCGGCCTCCCACCGGCGGGCGCGCTCGGCCCACGCCCGCCGCACGGCATGGCCCAGCCGCCGGCTGTGCTCCTTGAGCACGTAATCCACGGCGCCAGCCGCCAGGCCGGCCAGGGCCGCGGCCTCATTGGCGGCCGCCGTGAGGATCAGC
>JAEURL010000661.1 GCA_016789165.1 Anaerolineales bacterium
GCTAGAAGGGAGACACCCCGGAGAACACGGAGTCCACCGAGGGAGAGCTTAAGCCACTCTGTGTTCTCCGTGCTCTCGATGGTCTCAGGTGCTTGACCCGGTCAGCTGACGACGGCCTTGACCGCGGCCGCGATCTTGGCCGGGCTGGGGATGTAGTCGTCCTCCAGCGGCGGGCTGAAGGGCACGGGGGTGTTCGGGGCCGTCACCATCTTGGGGGCGGCGTCCAGATAACCGAAGGCCTCGCGGGCGGCCAGGCTCACGATCTCGCTGGCCATGCTGCAGACCGGGTTGTCCTCGTCCACCACCACCAGCCGGTGGGTCTTCTTAACCGACGACAGGATGGCGTCCTCGTCCAACGGCACGATGCTCTGCGGGTCGACCACTTCGATGTCGATGCCGCCCTTGGCCAGTTCCTCGGCCGCCTGCAGGGCGAAACCGCGCATGCGGCCGATGGCCACCACGGTGGCGTCCTTGCCCGGCCGCGCGATCTCTGCCTTGCCGAGCGGGACCACGTACTCGCCCTCCGGCACCTCGCCGGTGTTGTCCAGCATGGCGATGTGCTCGAAGTAGATCACGGGGTTGTCATCGCGCACGGCGGCCGCCAGCAAACCCTTGGCGTTGTAGGGCGTGGACGGCACGACGGCCTTCAGGCCCGGCAAGTGGGCGAAGACCGAGTACAGGCACTGCGAGTGCTGGGCGGCGGCCCGGAAGCCGGCGCCGATCAGGGTGCGGATGACCATCGGCACCTTGGCCTTGCCGCCGAACATGTAGCGCAGCTTGCCGCCCTGATTGTAGATCTGGTCCAGGCAGACGCCCAGGAAGCCCACGAACATCAGCTCGGCGATGGGCCGCAGGCCCGTGGAGGCCGCGCCGACCGCCGCGCCGATGAAAGCCGACTCGCTGATGGGGGTGTCCATGACGCGCTTGCGCCCGAACTCGCGCACCAGGCCCTTGGTGACGCCCAGGTCGCCGCCCCAGGCTTCGTCGTTGGCCTCTTCCAGGTGGGTGGCCGCGCCGCCGGCGACGTCCTCGCCCATCAGGATCACGGTCGGGTCCCGGCGCATTTCGAGGCGCATGCCCTCGTTGATGGCTTCGCGAAAAGTGATGATTCGGTTGGTCATGTCAGGCCTCCGCTAGGCGTCAGCGTAAACGTCGGTGAGGATTTCGGACAGGGCCGGATAGGGCGAGGCCTCGGCGAAGGCGGCCGCCTCCTTGACCACCTGCGCGGACTTGGCGTCGATGGCGTCCAGTTCGGCCGCGCTCACCAGGCCGCGCTCCGTGATGCGCTCGCGGAACTTGCGGATCGCGTCGCGCTCCTCGTACTTGGCCTTCTCCTCCACCGTCTTGTAGCTCAGGTTGTCGCCCTCAAAGTGGCCGTAGTAGCGGAAGGACTTGCACTCCAGCAGCGTCGGGCCTTCGCCGCGGCGGGCGCGGGCCACGGCCTCGCCGGCCGCCTCGTACACGGCAAACAGGTCGGTGCCGTCCACGGTGAAGCCGGGCATCGAGTAGGCCGTCGCCCGGTCGGCGATGTCCTTGACCGAGGCGTGGTAATGCGCCGGCGTGGACTGGGCATAGCCGTTGTTCTCGCAGACGAAGATCACGGGGAGCTTCCAGATCGAAGCCAGGTTCATGGCCTCGTGCATGGTGCCCTGCTCCGAGGCGCCGTCGCCGAAGAAGCAGATGGTCACCTGATCCGTGCCCTTGACCTTGGCCATCAGGCCGGAGCCGCAGGCCAGCGGGCCGCCGGCGCCGACGATGCCGTTGGCGCCCAGCATGCCTTTATCCACATCCGCAATGTGCATGGAGCCGCCCTTGCCCTTGCACGAGCCGGTGGCTTTGCCGAACAGTTCGGCCGTCATCGGGTTGAGGTCCACGCCCTTGGCGATGCAGTGGCCGTGGCCGCGGTGGGTGGAGGTGATGAAGTCCCGGTCGGTCAGGTGCGCGCACAGGCCGACGGCGATCGCCTCCTCGCCGGCGTACAGGTGCACGAAGCCCGGGATCTTGCCGGCCGCAAACAGCGCGGCCGCCTGGTTCTCAAAATCGCGGATCAGCCGCATGCGCTCGTAAATCCAGAGCAATTTGTCCTTGGAGATTTCAGCCATGGTGTCGCTCCTGGGAGAGAGAGGGGGTCCGACTGCGGATGAGGCCGGCGTTCACGCCGGGGTAGTTCCAGAAATAGCCGGTCTCCTTTCTCCAGTGGATCAAGGCGGCGGCTCAGGAGGCGAGCCGACCGGCCGCCGGCAAATCAGTTGGCAAAGCCGAGGGAAGGCGGATAAAGCCAGGGTATCGCGGCGGGGGATGGGCGTCTATTAGGGATAACCCTAATAGGGGAGGCGGTGCTCAGTCGGAGGTGATGATGCCCTGGCGCAGGGCGTATTTGGTCAGCTCGGCCGTGGTCCGCAGGCCGAGCTTCTCCATCACGTGGGCGCGGTGGGCTTCCACGGTCTTGACGCTCACCGCCAGCCGGCCGGCGATCTCGCGGTTGGTGCGGCCCTCGGCGATCAGCTGCAGCACCTCGCGCTCGCGGTCGGTCAGGCGCGGCGGGGCGGCCATGGCCTCGGCCTGGCGCCGATAGGCTTCCACGGCCGCCGGCGAGAGGGCGGCGCTCAGGTAGGTCTCCCCGCGTGAGACGGTGCGGATCGCCTCGATGAGTTCCGTCACCGCCGCCTGCTTGACCAGATAGCCCGAGGCGCCGGCGCGCAGGATTTGAAAAACGTATTCGGCATTGGCGTGCACGGTGAGCGCCAGGACCTTCACCCGCGGCAGCGCCTTGCGGATCTGGCGGGTGGCCTCCAGGCCGTTGAGCCCCGGCATGGTGATGTCCATCAACACCACGTCCGGAGCCAGCGCCTGGGCCTTGTGCACGGCCTCGCGCCCATCCTCGGCCTCGCCCACCACCTCCAGGCCGGCCTCGGCGTCCAGCAGCGAGCGCAGGCCCTTGCGGACCAGGGTATGGTCGTCGGCCAACAGGACGCGGATGCGGTTCATTCCAGGTCCCCGGCCGGGCGCGGCCGCCAAGGGAGGCCGATCTCCACGCGCGTGCCGCGCCCCGGCGCCGAGGCCAGGGTGACGGTCCCGCCCAGCCGCGCCGCCCGCTCGCGCATCTCCATCACGCCCAGGGCCGGGGCCTCCGGCGCGGCCAGCCGCTGCGGGTCAAAGCCGACGCCGTCATCCTCCACCAGCGCCGTCAGCCGGTCACCCTGGCGGGCCAGACGCACGCGCACGTGCCGGGCCTGGGCGTGGCGGGCGATGTTGGTGAGGGCCTCCTGGATCACGCGGTACAGCACGGTCTCGCAGTCGGCGGCCGGCCGCTCATCCAGGTCGGCGGCCTCCAGGCGGGCGTCCACGCCCAGGCGTTCGCTGAAGCGGCTCACCGACCAGCGCAGGGTCGGCAGCAGGCCCAGTTCGTCCAGCATGGCCGGCCGCAGGGTGTGCGAGAGCTCACGCACCTGCTCCAGCACATCATCCACCAGGCCGCCGGCCTCCGCCAGCCGCGCCTGCTGCGGCGCGGCCAGTTCCGGCCCGAGCGTTTTCTCCAGCGTGGCCAGGTCGATACGAACCGCCG
>JAEURL010000669.1 GCA_016789165.1 Anaerolineales bacterium
CTGAAGCGGATGCCGCGCCCCACCGCCAGGCCCTCCACCTGCCAGAACTGCATGTCCGAGCGCGTGGTCACCTGCTCGTAGCGGTAGCACAGGCCGGGCAGGATGACGCGGATCGGCTCGGGGGCCGCGCCGTGGCGGGAATACTCGCGCATGGCGTGGATCTGGCCGGGCGAGGTGTGGGTGCGCAGGATGACGCCGGGCGTGGTGGTGTAGAACGTGTCCCACTGGTCGCGCGCCGGGTGGTGCGGGGGCATGTTCAGGTAGGTGAAGTTGTAATCGTCCAGCTCCACGTCGCGGGCGCGGTAGATCTGGAAGCCCATCTCGGCCCAGATGGCGTAGATGCGGCGCAGGCCTTGGGTGGCGGGGTGCAGGCGTCCGCGCCGGGCCGGCCGGCCCGGCAGGGTCACGTCCACGGCCCCCAGGGTGGCGGCGCGCTCCATTTCGGCCTGGCGCAGGGCTTCGGCCCGGGCGTCGTGGGCGGCCTCCAGGGCGCGCTTAACCTCGTTGCCGCGCTTGCCGGCGGCCGGCCGCTCCTCCTTGGAGAGCTTGCCCAGGTCCCCCAGGGCGTTGGCCAGCGCGGAGCTGCGGCCCAGAAACCGCACGCGCCACTGTTCCAGGGCGGCGGTGTCGGCCGCGGCCGCCAGCGCGGCCAGGGCTTCGCGTTCGATGGCGTCCAATTGTTCGAGCATAATGCCTCCGACGAGGGATGACGGTCCGCCGTCAACAAAAAACTCCCGCCCTGCTTGGGACGGGAGTCGTGACGGACTCGCGTGGTACCACCCAGCTGAAGCCGCCCGCTGGGCGGCCCCACTCTTGCGCCGACGAACATCGGCTGTCCCCGTTAACGGTGGGCTTCCGGTCCCGGCTACTACCTGATCGCCCGATCAGGATTCACCAAGACGGCTCGGGAGAGAACTTCGGCGGGGTTCTGCCGGGGCCGGCTCACAGTCTCAGGCCGGCCCTCCCTGGGCGGCTCCGCCCGCGTACTTTTCTCCGTCACAGCCTGTCAGCTATGTTGAAAACATTATCAGCGGAAAAAGGCCGGTGTCAAGGGAAGGGCCTCAGGCCCGGGCGGCCGCGCGCGGGTTAAGGTCGAAGCCGACGGCGCCGCCCATCAGGCCGCCCAGGCCGGCGGGCGACCGCACCGCCAGCACCCGGCTGGGCGCGAAAAAGGCGAAATCGAATTGGGCCTCGTCGCCGGCCCGCTTGCCGGGCAGGGGCATCAGGCGGGCGGTGAGGGGCTTATCCAGGCGCAGGGCCAGCACGGCCACGTCCAGCAGGATGGCGGCCAGGGTTTCGGCCGAGGTGTCGCCGGGCAGGGGCAGCGTGTCCAGGCCGGTGCCGCACACGGCCGAGTAGAGCAGCAGGTCGTTCACGGCCAGCAGGCCCTCGGCGGCGCGCGCGGCCAGCACCGCGTCCTCCAGCACGGGCAGGAACAGGCCGCAGAAGCCGGCGCGCTTGAACTGCGCCCGGTCGATGGCCTCGGCCAGGAAAGCGGCGGCGGCCAGGGTGCCGGGCTCGCCCACCCGGACGCCGGTGAGGTTCTCCAGCGCCGTGCCCAGCGAGCGGGCCACCTCCGGGAAAGGCGCGAAGGAGAAATCCAGCCCGCCGAAGAGCAGGCCGTGCCGGCCGGCGGCTTTCTTCACCAGGCCGCTCAGCTTCTGGCCCTCGGCCTCCAACTGACTGACCAGCGCCGCGCGGGCTTCGTCCAGCGTGGCGGCCCCGGCGCAGGCCGTCACCGCCAGGTCCGCGGCCTCCAGGCCCAGGGCCACCGCCGCCGGCCCGCCGGCGTGGTAGGCGGCCGGCAGGAAGGGCACGCCGGCCGGCACGTTGGCCAGGGCCGCAAAGCGCAGGTTGCCAAAGCCGTCCGGTGTCAGCTCCGCGCAGCGCTGGATCACGTCCGCGATCAGGCGGACGGCGGCCACGCTGACGCCCAGGCCGGCCTCGGCCATGACGGCGGCCGCGAAGACGTTCTCGGTGGCGCCGAGGGCCTCCGGGATGGCGCGGAAGAACTCCGGGGCGTCGGCCGGGCGCGCCGGGCCGAGCGTGGCGTAATCCAGCCCGTGGACGAAGCACATATCCTCCAGCGCCTGCGCATAGGCCACGACCTTGTCCGGCTGATCGGGCACCACCTCCGGGAAGGGCGGGCCGGCCAGGCGCGTGGTTTGGACCGTATAGCCGGCCTCCTGCAGGGTTTGCTTGATCTCGGCCACGGCCAGGCCGGC
Source organism: Anaerolineales bacterium (assembly GCA_016789165.1). Classification (GTDB taxonomy): domain Bacteria; phylum Chloroflexota; class Anaerolineae; order Anaerolineales; family UBA6663; genus SpSt-583. The sequence continues at coordinate 2,226 of JAEURL010000669.1, forward strand.
GGCGGCCAGCCGGTCGGCGGAGACCGGGAAGCCGGGCTCGCAGAAGCAAGTGACGGTGCGGATGTTCATGGTAAGGATGAAGGGCCCGGGCTAAGGCGCATGGGTTGATCACCGATGCGGGTGCGGATGAAGCTGACTCTAAATTGAGACGCCGATCAGGGCAAGAGCGGCATGCGGGCCAGAATCGTCTCGACCTCCGCCGGCTCCGCCCAGCGCGGCTGATGCAGGTCCTCGATGTGGACAGGGCGCAGGCGCCAGCTCAGCAGCTGCGCCCCGACGAAGTCGGCCTCCAGCACCGCGCCCTGCCGAGTGCGCCACGGCCCCTGGTCGAAGACGAAGTTGCCCAGCGCATAGGCGGCCAAGCTGGCCGCGCCCGAGGCGCCGGCCGGAAACCGTTCCAATGGCTGCACCACGTGCGGGTGGTTGCCCACGATCAGGGCCGCACCGGCGGCCGCCATCTGGCGCGCCCACTCGCGCTGGTCGGCCGTCGGCGTCTCGGCGTATTCCACCCCCCACTGCGCCAGCACGATCACGACCTCGGCCTGGGCGCGGGCTGCCTCGATATCGGCCAGCACGGCCGGCAGGTTTTCGGCGGAGAGCGGCGCGGTGCCGGGCTGGGCGGCGCCGGCCCAGGTGTCGGCGCCCACCTCGGTGACGCCCAGGAAGGCGAAGCGCACGCCGTTGCGTTCCACCACCGCCGGCGCGCGCGCCGCCGCCAGGTCCGGGCCGCCGCCCACGGCCAGCAGGCCGGCCGCCTGCAGATGGCGGAGGGTGTCCAGAAAGCTGCGGTTATCGCAGCCGAAGCCCAGCGCGCCGCAGTCCTTGGCGTGGTTGGTGGCGACCGTGATCACGTCGAAGCCGGCGAAAGCCAGGCCCTCCACGGTGCGGCTCGGGCCGATCAGGTTCTTGGTGCGCGGGCAAGGGCTGGGCGCGCTCAGGTCGGAGAGGGCGCCGTCCAGGCTGCCGACGGTGAGATCGGCCGCGCGCAGGTCGGCGGCCACGGCCTGGTACGGCAGGGTGAAGTCGTTGTTGGCCAGGGCGACTTGGGCCGGGCAGCGGCCAGGGTTGATATCGCCCGTGAAGAGCAGGCGGGTAATGGGCGGCGCGGCGCCGGCCTGGCCGGCGGGCGGATTTAAGGCTTCGGTGACGGGGCGGCCGGCCGCGCCCGGCGGCAGCGTCAGCCCGAGCAGCGCGGCGGCGGTGGCGGCCGTGTCCATGACGCTCACCGGCCCGGCCAGCGCGTGATTGGCTGGCACGCCAGGGCCGGCGATGATCCACGGGATAGTCAGGTCCTCCGGGATGGGGCGGCCGTGCACCAGGCCGTGGCCGCCGTGATCGGCGGTGAGGATCACCACCGCCTCGGCTGGCAGCGCGCTCAGCAGCCGGCCCACCGCCGCGTCGGTGCGCGTGAGCTGGAACAGGTACAGGTCTGACATCCACCCGGTCAGGTGGCCGAAGTAATCGGGGTTGGGCAGGTGCACGAACAGCAGGTCGAAGCCGGCCGCTATCTGCGCCACGGCCTCGTCCACCACGGCCTGGTCCCCGGCGTCCACGAAGCGGTAGACGTCTACGGCGGCCGGATCAGCGAAGTGGGCGAATTTCTCCTTGCCCGCAATCAGGACGGTGCGCAGGCCGGCAGCGTGCGCCAAGGTGAACAGGGTCGTGGCCGTAATCACGCCGCGCGCCGGCTGGTAATCGTTCCAGTCCACGCCGTGGACCTCCGGCGGCAGGCCGGTGAGCATGGAGACATGGGCGGGCAGGGTGACGGGTGGGTAGATCGTCTGAGCCTGGAAGGTGTACGCACCACGGCGGGCGAGCGCCAGGATATTGGGCGTGCGCTCCGGGGTCAGCGCGTCCGGGCGCAGGCCGTCGAGCGAGAGGATCACCACCGCCGGGCGGGCCGGCGTGGGCGTCGCCGGCGGCCTGGCAGTGGGCGTGGGCGGCTGTGGCGAGGGGGTGTCCGTGGCCGTCGGCGGGGGCGACGCGGTCGGCGGGCTGGCCGGCGCGGCCAAGGAAGCGCTGGGTGTCGGCGGCGCGGACGGCGACGCGGTCGGCAGGCTGGCCGGGCCCGTGCACGCGCCGCTGAGCAGGACCAGTCCGAGGACGAAGCAGCCGGCGCGCCGGAGGCGCGTCATCTGGGCTGGGTGAGGAAATCCCGCAGGGCGCGCGCGGCCGGGCTGAGGGAGCGGCCGCGCAGCCAGACGAGGCCCAAGTCACGCTTGAGGGCTTGGTCGGCGATGCGGATCGGGTGGATGCTGTTGGTTTCGGTCAGCGCCAGCTCGGGCACCAGGGCCACACCCAGGCCGGCACCCACGAATTCCAAAGCGCTCTGCATGGCGCCGCCGTCGAGGGCCACGCGCGGCTCGAAGCCGGCGCGTCGGCAGGCGGAGAGCGTCACCTCGCGCAGCTTGTAGCCCTCGGGGAACAAGATGAACGGCTCGGTGGCCAGATCCGCCAGACGCACGGTCTGGCGCTTGCCCAGGAAAGGATGGCGGGCGCTGACGGCCAGCACGTACGTCTCGGTGAGGAAGGGCGTGCTTTCCACGCTGGGCGGCAGCACGTCCGAGGCCACGATGGCCAGGTCCAGCTTGCCGTCCTCGATCTGGTTGAGCAAGGTCTCGGTGCCGGCCTCGCGCAGGGTGACCTCCAGGCCGGGCCAGGTCTGCTTGAACTGCATCAGCCGGGCCGGCAGGACGTGGGTGCTGACGGTGGGCGGCGCGCCCAGGCTGGCGCGGCCGCGCTTCAACTGTTCGCGTTCGCGGACCTCGTTCTCGGCGGCCGTCACCAGGGCCAGGATTTGGCGCGCGTAGGGGAGGAGCGCGCGGCCGGCCTCGGTGAGCGAGACCTTCTTGCCGATCCGATCAAAGAGGTCCACGCCCAATTCCGTTTCCAAGGCCCGGATCTGCTGGCTGACGGCCGGCTGGGCGACGTGCAGCTCCTGCGCCGCGCGCGAGAAATTGAGGGAATCGGCGACGGCCACAAAGGCGATCAGATGGCGAAGATGCATGGTGTCGTCCTGGGCGGGGCTCGGCCTGGCCCAATCAGGCCAGAACTCCCCGCCGGCTACTCAGCAAACGCTAACCCGCGCTTAAGCTGGGCGCGGGCCGCCCGCTCTACCCTACCGTGGCTGACGTATGCCGGCTGTAAGGTGGGCCGGTTGCGCTCAATCATAACACTTCACTTATCAATATCAACTATATCATCGCAATTGCTTTTTATACAAAACGCTATACACTGCCTATACAAAACGGTGAATTACGGGCTTAATACACGGGAAGGATTTGCTCACGAGGTGTGTGATGGTGATTTCCTCTAATCCGCTAGTGAACGTCCTGGGTGGCCGGGCGCCGCTGCCGCTGCTGACGCATGATCAGGAGATCTACTTTGCGCGCCGGATCGCGGCCGGCCGCGTGGCGGCCAAGAAGCTGGCCCGCAAGGGCCTGCCGGCGGCCGAGCGGCGCGAGCTGCAGCGCAAGGTGAACGAGGCCGAGGCCGCGCGCGAAGCGCTGGTGCTGCACAACATGCCGCTGGTGCTCAGCGTGGCCGGCCGCTTCCGCCACTCCGATCTGGACTACGACGACCTGATCCAGGAGGGCGTGCTGGGCCTGATCAAGGCCGCTGAGCGCTATGACCCCAAGCGCGGCACGCGCTTCGGCACGCTGGCGGTGTGGTGGATCCGGCAGGCGATCGGCCGGGCCATCGCCAACACCGGCCGCACTGTGCGCCTGCCCGTCAACCGCGGCTGGAAGGTGGGCCAGCTCAAGCGCATCGCGGCCCAGCTGGCGCAGGAGACGGGCCAGGAGCCGGCGCTGGCCGAAGTGGCGCAGCGCGCGGGCGTCACCGAGACGGCCGCCGTGGAGTTGCTGCGCGACGGCCAGCCGACCATCTCCCTGGATGCGCCGCCCGAGGACCCCGATGACCGCTCCATCCTGGACCGGGTTTCGGATGCCACCGCCCTGGACCCGGAAGAGGTGATTGTGAGCCAAGGCCTGCAGCAGGTGCTGGAGGAAGCGTTGGCGCGTCTGGACGACCGCGAGGCCGAGATCCTGCGGCTGCGCTTTGGGCTGGGCGGCGGCGAGGCCAAACCGCTGCGCGCCATCGCCTCGGAGTGGGAGATGAGCCCGGAGGGCGTGCGCCAGATCAGCCAGCGCGCCATGACGCACCTGCGCTCCATGCCGCGGGTGCGCGACCTGGGGGTCTATCTGGACGAAGGTTAGCGCAGGGGGAGTGTGGCAGCCGGCGCAAGGTGCGGCGCCGGTCTGGGTTGAGTCACAGTGGTAGCACCGGCCGGCACTGAGTATTGGTAGCGGACGAACCGGCCGCGGGAAGTGAGCGAGTGTTGGTGACGGCGGGCCGCCCACTGGTAGGGCGGCCCGGCCATTTAACGGGCCGGCCGGGCGCGGGGGCGGTGGCCGGCGCCGGCTATTCGCGCCACTTGATGTTGAAGCGGTCGAGCAGGGCGGACGTGCCTGGCAGGAGCCGCGCCAGGCGCTCCAGCCGGCCAAAGCGGCTCGGCCCCTGGAGCGCCAGCGTCCAGACGCGCTCGGCGATCTGGTAGGCGGCGCGCGGATTCCCCAGCCGGCGCGCCTGCTCGGCGGCCTGGCGCAGCGGCCGGCCGTCGTCGGCCAGCCAGTGGCACAGGGTGCGCAGCAGCGAGAGCGGCGGCTCGGCGAAGGCGCCGGCTCCATTCTCCACCACGTATTCCACATTGCCCACTTCCTGGCCCGGGATGTATTCGATGATCAGCATCGGCCGGCCGCAGGCCAGGCTTTCGGTTGTGATCAGGCCGCCGGCCTTGGTGACCACCAGGTCAGCGGCCTTGATCAGGGCCGGCAGGTTGTCCACAAAATTGTAGACGTGGGCGGGCACGTGCCAGTCCGTCTTCTGCAGGCGCTGGTACAGGTCGTCGTCGCCGCCGGCCACCAGCGCCAGCTGGAGCGGGAAGCCGGCGTGGTTCAGCACGTCCACGGCCTCGGCCAGCTTGGTCACCCGCCGGCTGCCCACGCCCAGCACCGTGAGGGGCTCGGTCTGCCAGCCCAGCTCGGCGCGCAGGACGGCCGGCGGCCGCGTCTCGCGCGCCAGGCGCGGATGGACGGGGATGGCGATGACCTCCACGGCCGCCGGCGCCAGCTTGGCCTCCAGGGCCATGCCGCGCACGCGCTCGTTCGGCACCACGCATAGGTCGGCCACTTCATGGAACCAGGCCCGCGTGACCGTCCCGAGATCGGTGATGACCGTGACCACCGGGCACTCGTGCCGGCGGATGGTGAAGGCGGCCTCCAGCGGCGCCTGGTAGATGGGATAGGTGTTGACCACCACGTCCGGCTGGTGCCGCTTCAGCAGGTCGGCGACGACGCGGAACAGCAGGACCGTGGCGGCCTGCTCCAGGGCGCCGAGGGCGCTCAGCCGGCCGACGGCGTCGTAGCCGATCCGCTGCAGCTCCGGCAGCTCGCGCACGATCTCGTCGTAGGTGGCCTGGCCGCTGCGCAGTACGGCCGGCGCGCGCGGATCGTCCAGCGGGTTGACGACCTCCACCACGGCCGCGGCGCCGCGGGTCTCCTCCAGCGCGGCCGCAATGGCCAGCGCGGCGCTGCGGTGGCCGAAGCCGGCGTCGGCGGAGAGGATCAGGATGCGTTTGGGCTCGGACACGGGTGGCCTCCGCTGTGATTGTACTCCCCCGGCCGCTGATACGCCTCCAATCTGCCGCTAACAAACCTCTGACGCGCCCTGCCTAGAATGCGGGTAGTCCGGCGGGGCGCGGCGAAACGCGCGGCGCCCCGCCGGTGACAGATTTCAACCCGGTAGAGGGCTAGTGGAGGCGACATGGGCAAGATTATCGGTATCGACCTCGGCACGACCAACAGCGTCGTGGCCGTGATGGAAGGCGGCGACCCGGCCGTGATCACGACGGCGGAAGGCGCGCGGCTGTGCCCGTCGGTGGTGGGCTTCAGCAAGACCGGCGAGCGCCTGGTGGGCCAGACCGCCAAGCGCCAGGCCGTCATCAACTCGGAAAACACCGTTTACTCGATCAAGCGTTTCATCGGCCGGCGCTACGACGAGGTGGCCGGCGAGCGCCAGATGGTGCCGTACGCCGTGGTGCCCGGCCCCAACAACGATTCGCGCGTCAAGATCCCGGCCACGGGCAAGGCTTACACGCCCCAGGAGATCTCGGCCATGGTGCTGGCCAAGCTCAAGGCCGACGCCGAGGCCTACCTGGGCGAGCCCGTGACCCAGGCCGTCATCACCGTGCCGGCCTACTTCAACGACGCCCAGCGCCAGGCCACCAAGGACGCCGGCAAGATCGCGGGCCTGGACGTCCAGCGCATCATCAACGAGCCGACCGCGGCCGCGCTGGCCTATGGCCTGGACAAGAAAAAGAACGAAACCATCCTGGTCTTCGACCTGGGCGGCGGCACCTTCGACGTCTCCTTGCTGGAGGTGGGCGAGGGCGTGGTGGAGGTGAAGGCCACCAACGGCGACACGCACCTGGGCGGCGACGACTGGGACCAGCGCCTGGTGGCCTGGGCCGCGGACGAGTTCAAGCGCCAGGAGGGCATCGACCTGCGCCAGGACCGCCAGGCCCTGCAGCGCCTGCGCGAGGCGGCCGAAAAGGCCAAGATCGAGCTCTCCACCCTGAGCGAGACCGAGCTGAGCCTGCCCTTTATCACGGCCGACGCCAACGGCCCCAAGCACCTCAGCCTGCGCCTGACCCGCGCCAAGTTCGAGCAGATGACGGGCGACCTGCTGGCGCGCTGCCGCGGCCCGTTTGAGGCCGTGCTGCGCGACGGCGGGATCAGCGCCGGCCAGATCGACGAGGTGGTGCTGGTGGGCGGCTCCACGCGCATGCCCATGGTCCAGGAGCTGGTCCGCCAGCTGGCCGGCGGCAAGGAGCCCAACAAGAGCGTCAACCCGGACGAGGTGGTGGCGGTGGGCGCGGCTATCCAGGCCGGCGTGCTAGGCGGCGAGGTGAAGGACGTGCTGCTGCTGGACGTCACCCCGCTCTCGCTGGGCGTGGAGACGCTGGGCGGCGTGATGACGCCCCTGATCGAGCGCAACACCACCATCCCGGTGCGCAAGAGCCAGGTCTTCTCCACGGCCGATGACAACCAGAGCGCCGTGGACATCCACATCCTGCAGGGCGAGCGCCCGATGGCGGCCGACAACATGCCGCTCGGCCACTTCCGGCTGGAGGGCCTGCCGCCGGCGCCGCGCGGCCTGCCGCAGATCGAGGTGACCTTTGACATCGACGCCAACGGCATCCTCAGCGTCAGCGCCAAGGACAAAGCCACCAGCCGCGAGCAGAAGGTGACCATCACGGCCTCCACCAACCTGAGCAAGCAGGACGTGGAGCGCATGGTGGGCGAGGCCAAGCGCAACGAGGCCCAGGACCGCAAGCGCAAGGAACTGGTGGAAGCCCGCAACCAGGGCGATGGGCTGGCCTACGCGGCCGAGAAGGCCCTGCGCGACCTGGGCGAGAAGGTGCCGGCCGCGGACCGCACGCGGATCGAGAAGTCGATCGCCGAGCTGCGCGAGGCGATCAAGGGCGAGGACACGGAGCGCATCAAGCAGTTGAGCGAAGCCGTGCAGCAGGCCAGCTATGCGCTGAGCCAGCAGGCCTACGCCGGCGGAGGGGGCGCGCAGTACGGCGGCACCACCCAGCCCGGCGGCGACCAGCGCGACGAGGGCGAGGTGGTGGAGGGCGAGTTCCGCAACACCTAAACGCGGCCCGGAGCGGTCCGCGTTAGAGACCACAGACGGAAGCCAGCACGGCTTCCGTCTGTGTTTTAACCGAGGTCAGGCCCAGCGGCTCTCGGTCCAGGCGTCTGCGAATTGGGGCGCCGGCAGCTCCGGCAGGAGCAGGCGGGAGGGGTACTGGGCCGAGTGGTGCACGGTCTGCTCGGCGATGATGGGCGTGGTCTCCTCCC
>JAEURL010000679.1 GCA_016789165.1 Anaerolineales bacterium
CGGCGGGCCGGAGGGGGTGCCGGCCGGCGAGCCCAACACCAACCTGGGCTGAGTCACTCAATCACGTGGTGGCCGGCCGCCCGCAGGACCCGGGCGGCCTCGGCCGCCCGCTCCGCCTTCACCAGGAGGTAGTCGGTGTCATAGGTGGAGACCGCGAACACGCTCACCCCGGCTTCGGCCAGCGGGCGGGTGAGCGCCGCCAGGATGCCCACCAAACTAAACTCCAGCGGCCCGGCCACTTGCAGCGCCTGCCAGCCGCGCTCGGCCCGCACCGTTTCCGGCGCGTCCGCCTCCGCGCAGACGAGGGACAGCTCGTCGGCGGTGCGCGTGACCGAGAACCAGGCCCCGCCAACGGCCCAGGCCGGCAGCGGCGCGTCGGGCGCCAGCTGGCAGACCGCCCAGCGGCCCGGCAGCCAGCGCAGCGTCAAAGGGGTAGGGCTCATCATTTCCTAAGGCAACAGTCTGATACAATCCCAATATCATACCCTAACTATCCACAAATTCTTCACAGTTGAAAGGCAGGCTGCCGATGACTGTCTCTACCTGGCGGGGGGCGATTGCCGTGCTGACTCTGGCGACGGCCGGCATCCACTTTGCCCTGGTGCCGCCGATGGCCCAGGCGCTCGGCGTCGGCGCAACCGTGCCCTTCATCCTGAACGGCGTCGGCTACCTGACCCTGCTGGCCGCGTTTTGGCTTCGGCCGCCTTTCCTGGCCGGCCGGGAGAAACTCCTGCACTATGCCTTCATGGCCTTCGCGGCCGTGACGATTGTGGCCTATTTCGCCGTCAACGGCGCCGCCTCCTTCAGCAACCCGATCGGGCTGGTGGATAAGGTCATCGAGCTGGCCCTGATCGGCGCGCTCTGGCAGCACCTGCGCCTGGCGGCCAAGTGAGCGGCCTCCACAGGGGAGTGCGCGATGATGGAAGATGACTTAACGGTCCAACGCATGGCCTGCGCCCGGGTGCCGGCGGAGGAGGGCGAATTCCAGCTCTGCCTGTACCACAACAGCCGGGACGACAAGGAACACCTGGCGGTGGTGCTGGGCGAGGCCGAGGGCGTGCCCGACCTGCTGGTGCGCGTCCACTCCGAATGCTTCACGGGCGACGTGCTGGGCTCGCGCCGCTGTGACTGCGGCGAACAGCTGCACCAGGCCATGCGCCTGATCGCCGAGGCCGGCCGGGGCATGATCATTTATCTGCGCCAGGAAGGGCGCGGCATCGGCCTGCTCAACAAGCTGCGCGCCTACAATCTGCAGGACTCGGGCTATGACACGGTGGAGGCCAACCTGCGCCTCGGCCACCAGGCCGACGAGCGCGATTACACCGTGGCCGCGCGCATCCTGCAGGACTGGCACGTGCCGTCCATCCGCCTGATGACCAACAACCCCTCCAAGATCGAAAGCCTGCGGGCGCTGGGTGTGAATGTGGTGGCCCGCGTGCCCTTACAGGTCAGCGTCCACGCCGACAACGCCGGCTACCTGCGCACCAAGGCCGAACGGATGCGCCACCTGCTCAGCCTGCCCTGAAGGGCGTCCGCCGGCCATGCCCGTCCGGCCTGTCGTCACGGTCACCTACGCCCAAAGCCTGGACGGCTGTCTGGCCGCCGGACCGGGCCGGCCGCTGGCCCTCAGCGGGCCGGAGTCCGCGCGCTACACCCACCAATTGCGCGCCAGCCACGCCGGCCTGCTGGTCGGCATCGGCACCGTCCTGGCCGATAACCCCCAGCTCACGGTCCGCCACGTGGCCGGCCCCAACCCACAGCCCGTCATCCTGGACAGCCAGCTGCGCTGTCCACCGGCGGCCGCCCTGCTGCGCCATCCCACCCACCGGCCCTGGATCGCGGCCCACGCCGAAGCGCCCGGCGACCGGGCGCAAGTGCTGGCCGCCGCCGGCGCCGTGATCCTGCCGCTGCCGTCGGACGAGCACGGGCGCCTTTCCCTGCCGGCCCTGCTGGACGAACTGGGCCGGCGCGGGCTGGCCTCCCTGATGGTCGAAGGCGGCGCCCAGGTCATCACGGCCTTCCTGACCCAAGGCCTGGCCGACCGGCTGATCGTCACCGTGGCGCCGCGCGTGGTGGGCGGCCTGCCCGCCGTGGCCGCGCCGGTGGACCTGGCGCTCTTCAACGTGCGCTGGCGGCCGGCCGGCCCGGACATGATCCTCGAAGCCGATCTGCGCCCCTGACGTGTCGCCGGCCGACGCAACGCTCCACCCGGATGGACCTTCTGCCGCGGGCCGATATAATGGCCGCATGCCCGCCAGCCGCCAGTCCGTGTGGTTCACGGCCCCCTATCAGGTTGAAGTCCGCACCGAGGCTCTGACCGCCCCCGGCCCCGGCCAGGCCCTGGTCAGCACCCTGGTCTCAGCCATCAGCCCCGGCACGGAGATGCTGGTGTACCGCGGCCAGTTCCCGGCCGAACTGCCGCTGGACGCCACCATCCGCGCCCTGGCCGGCCCCTTCACCTATCCGGTGCGCTACGGCTACGCCTGCGTCGGCCGCGTGGCCGAGGTCGGCCCGGAGGTGGACCCCGCTCTGGCCGGCCGGCTGGTCTTCGCCTTCCAGCCGCACGCCAGCGCCTTCGTCGCCCCCGCCTGTGACCTCTTCCCGCTGCCCGAGGGCTGCCGCCCGGAGGCCGCCGCCTTCCTGCCCAGCATGGAGACCGCCGTCAATTTTCTGCTGGACGGCGCGCCCGTCATCGGCGAACGCGTGGCCGTGCTGGGCCAGGGGGTGGTGGGCCTGCTCACCACGGCCCTGCTGGCGCGCCTGCCCCTGGCCGAGCTGGTGGCCGTGGACGGCCTGGCGCTGCGCCGGGACTGGGCGCTCCGACTGGGCGCGCGGGCGGCGCTGACGCCGGCCGATGACCTACGGGCGCGGCTGGAAGCCGCCAGCGAAGCGGACGGCGCCGACCTGATCTACGAATTGAGCGGCGCGCCCGCCGCTTTGGATCAGGCCATCGCCGCCGCCGGCTTCGCCGGCCGCATCGTGGTGGGCTCGTGGTACGGCCAGAAGCGGCACCCCGTGGACCTGGGCGGGCGCTTCCATCGCGGCCGGCTGCGCCTGATCAGCAGCCAGGTGAGCACGCTCACGCCGGACCTGCTGGCGCGCTGGACCAAGGCCCGCCGGCTGGCCGTGGCCTGGCGGATGCTGATGGAGGTCCAGCCGGAACAACTGGTGACGCACCGCTGCGCGCTGGCCGAGGCCCCGGACCTTTACGCCCTGATCGACCGCTGCCCGGAGCAGGTGGTTCAAGCCCTGTTCCAGTACCCCGCCTAATCCCATCCGCCGCACCCGCCCTGGAGAACCGCATGCCCACTCCCACCTACACCGTCGCCGTCCAGCGAGACTTCGTCGCCCAGCACTTCCTGGTGGGCGGCGACTGGGGCGCCGAGAACTTCAAACACTCCCACCACTACGTCGTCGAATTGCAGCTGGAGGGCGACCGGCTGGACCAGCACGGGTACCTGGTGGACATCGTGGACATCGAGCGCCACCTGAATGCGCTGGTGGCGCATTACCGCGACCAGACCCTCAACGACCTGCCCGAGTTTGCGGGCCTCAACCCGAGCATCGAGCACTTCAGCCGCCTGTTGGTGCACAGCCTGGCGGAGCGGCTGCCGGCCGGCACCCTCACCGCCCTGACCATCAAGCTCTGGGAGAACGAGATCGCCTGGGCGGCCTGCCGGCTGCCGCTGCGCTGAGCGGCATGCGCCTGGGCCTCGTCCTTTACGGCTCGCTGGACACGGTCTCCGGCGGCTATCTGTACGATCGGCAGTTGGTGGCGCATCTGCGCCAGGCCGGCGACGAGGTCGAGCTGATCTCCCTGCCCTGGCGCGCCTACGGGCCGCACCTGGCGGACAACCTGGCGGGCGCTCTGCGCCGCCGGCTGCGGGCCGGCCGCTGGGACGTGCTGCTGCAGGACGAGCTCAACCACCCCTCGCTCTTCGCCCTGAACGGCTGGCTGCGGCGGCACGTCCGCTGCCCGATCGTCGCCATCGTCCATCACCTGCGCAGCAGCGAGGCGCGGCCGGCCTGGCAGAACGCGCTCTACCGCCTGGTGGAGCGCGCCTATCTGCGCAGCGTGGACGGCTTCATCTTCAACAGCCGGACCACGCGCGCGGCGGTGCTGGCCCTCGCCTCGCCCCCAAGGGGCCCGGCCGGCGCGGCCCCGGCGGGGGCGAGGGATATCGTCGCCTACCCGGCCGCCGACCACCGCGGCCCGCCGCTGTCCTTGGACCGGATCGAGGCGCGGCTGCGCGCGCCGGGCCCGCTGCGTGTGCTCTTCCTGGGCAACGTCATCCCGCGCAAAGGCCTGCACACCCTGCTGGAGGCGCTGGCGCGGACGACCGGCGACTGGCGGCTGAGCGTGGTCGGCGGGCTGGGCGTGGACCCCGCCTACACCAGCGCCATCCAGGCCCAGATCACGCGCCAGCGCCTGAACGAGCGGGTGGCCCTGCTGGGCCGGCTGGACGACGCCGCCGTGCGCGCCCACCTGGAAAGCCACGCTGTCCTGGCCGTGCCCTCGTCGTACGAAGGCTTCGGCATCGTCTACCTGGAGGCCCTGGCCTGCGGCCTGC
>JAEURL010000682.1 GCA_016789165.1 Anaerolineales bacterium
CACCATGGGCGAGTGGTACACCTACCTGATCCTGGCCTACGGCGAAGACAGCGGCGCGCGCCTGTCCCAGAGCCGCGCCGAGCGCGCGGCCGCCGGCTGGGGCGGCGACTCCTATACGGCTTTCTACAATGACGCGCAGGCGCAGACGGTGCTGGCCCTGCACGCGCAGTGGGACAGCCCGGCCGACGCCGACGAGTTCGCCCAGGCCTTCGCCGATTACGCCGACGAGCGCTTTGATCGGCGCGTGGCGATCACGGACGGCCAATGTTGGGAGGCGGCCGAACTGCATTGCCTCTTCAACGCCGGCGCGCACACGCTCTGGCTGGCCGCGCCGGATCAGGCCACCCTCGAGGCCCTGCGGGCGGCCTTCCCGGACCTGGAGTGACAGCGCCGTATGCCGCTTGATCCCGCCCGCGTCCGGGCCATCCTGTTCGACCTGGATGGCACTCTGGCGGATACCGACGACGCCTATATCGCCCGCGTCGAGCGCCTGCTCGGCCCGCTGCGCCTGCTCTTCCCGCGCCGCGATCCCCGGCCCTTCCTGCGTTGGGCGTTGACCACATCGATTGCGCCGCTGAACACCCTGATGGGTTTTCCGGACGTGCTGGGGCTGGACGACGAATTGGTGCACCTGTTCAACTGGTTCTCGGACCGGTCGGGCCGGCACGCCAAGGGCCACTTCGTCCTGATGGCGGGCGTGGACGCGCTGCTGGAGCGGCTGGCCGCGCGCTACCCGCTCGGCATCGTCACCGCCCGGCCGGCGCGCGGCACCCAGGCCTTTCTAGACCAGTTCAACCTCAATCGGCACTTCCGGGTGGTGGCCAGCGCCCAGACGGCCGCCCACACCAAGCCTTACCCCGACCCGTTGGTGTGGTGCGCGCAGCAGTTGGGGGTGGCGCCGGCCGAGTGTCTGATGGTGGGGGACACCGCCGTGGACCCGCTGTGCGGCCGGCGGGCCGGCGCGCAGACGGTGGGCGTGCTGTGCGGCTTCGGCTCGCGCGCCGAACTGGAGCAGGCCGGCGCGGACCTGATCATCGAGCACACCACGCAGTTGGCGGACGGCCTCGGGCTCTAAAGCGCCTTGCTCATGTAAAGCTCCCCCAATTCAAAACCGTGCCGGCGATAGTAGCCGCGCGTGCCCACGGCCGCGATGACCGCCAGGCGCGCGTAGCCGGCCGCCCGCGCCCGCCGTTCGGCCTCCGCGATCAGGCGGGTTCCCAGGCCCAGATGCTGGGCCTCGCCCTGCGCGGCCTCCCCTAAACGCACCACCGGCCCGTAGACGTGCACCTCGCGGATCACGGCCGCGTCTTGCAGCTCGGCCAGGCCGGTCAGGGCCGCGGCCTCCGGTGTCGGCAGGGCCAGGCGCAGGAAGCCGGCCAGCCGGTCCTCGGCGGTGACGCCGCTCAGAAAATGTTCGCGCCCGGCGCTGGTGTCATAGGCCTCGTCGGCCAGCCTCAGCTCGTCGGTGAGCGGCTGGCCGCGCACCTCGCGGCAGCGGATGCACTCACAGCGCCGGCCCTCGGCCGCCAGCTGCTTCTCCACCACCTCGCGCAGGTTGCTGAGCGTGCTGCCGGCCACCACGTGGCCGGCCGGGATGTCACGGATGACGCGGCTCAGGCGGACGTAGCGCGGCGTGGCCGTCATGCAGTCGGCCAGCAGGTCGATCAGCTCTTCGTCCGTGTACGGCCGGTACTCGCCGCGCTCCCACCACTGCACCAGCTCGGCTTCGCGCACCAGCGCGCAGGGATAGATCTTCAGCTCGTCCGGGCGCAGGCCGGGGTCGCTCCACAGCCGGGCGTAATCCGCGCGGTCGCCGGCCGGGGTGGCGCCCAGCAGGTTGGGCATCCAGTGCAGGTGCAGCTTGAAGCCGGCCGCGCGCAGCAGGCGGACGGCCTGGCGGGTCTGCGCCACGCTGTGGCCGCGCCGGTTCAGTTCCAGGATACGGTCGTCCAGGCTCTGGGCGCCCAGTTGGACCTTGGTGACTCCGTAGGCGCGCAGGCGGCGGACCTCCTCGGCGTCCACATAGTCCGGCCGGGTCTCGATCACCAGGCCCACGTTGCGGCGCGCGGCGGCCTCGTTCAGGCGCTGGGCCTCGGCCAGGCTCGCGGCCTCGGCGCCGTTCAGGGCGTCAAAGCAGCGCTTGATGAACCACTCTTGATAGTCGGCCGGGTAGTAGCTCCAGGTGCCGCCCAGGATGAGCAGCTCCACTTTGTCGGTGGGGTGGCCGATGTTCTCGAGCGCGCGCAGCCGGCCGAGGGTGGTGGCGTACGGATCGAACTGGTGGGCCTCCGCCCGCGCCGCGCCCGGCTCGTCGTGCAGATAGCTCTTGGGCATGCGCGCGTCGGTGGGGCAGAAAATACATTCGCCCGGACACGGGAAGGGCTTGGTGAGCACGGTCACCGTGGCCACGCCGGATTGCGTGCGGACCGGCTTCATCTGCAGCCGGCGCAGCACCGCCCGGTCGAAGGTCAGCCGGCCGTCGGCGCAGAACTGGCGGTAGGCGGCCACCAGTTGGTCCTTGGCGAACTGGCCGGCCGCGCGCGGGTAACGGCGCAGCAGGCGGGTGAAGTCCGCCGGCAGCAGGCCGGGCGCGGCGGCCACGGCCGTGATGAGCTGCAGGAGCTGGGCCTCCTCAGCCGGCGTGAACGCGAAACGCTGCGGGTGGTAGCGCGGCTTAGACGGCATGCCTCTCGGGGCGCGGATCGGCGTTGAGCGTTGGCTTACGGCTCCCCGGCGGGTTGGGTCTGATCAGCGTCCAGCGGCGTCCGGGAGGACCCCGGCGCCGGCGGCGGCCTGGCAGACGTAGATCTCGGGCTTCCGGCCGACGGCGCGCTCGTAGCGGGCGGCCAGCTCGCGGCGGAAGTCTTCAGCGGCCTCGGCCTGGATCAGGTTTACGGTGCAGCCGCCGAAGCCGGCCCCGGTCAACCGCGCCCCGTAGCAGCCCGGCAGGGCCTGGGCCTCGGCCGTCATCACGTCCAGCTCAGGGCACGAAACCGCATAGAGATCGCGCAGGCTGGCGTGGCAGTCGTTCATCAACTGCCCAAAGGCGGCGGCGTCGCCGGCCCGCAGCAGGCCCACCGCCCGCTGGGTTCGGTCGCACTCCTCCACCACGTGCTGCGCGCGGCGGGCCACAAGCTCGGGCAGCCGATGGGCGTGCCGGCGGAAATCGGCCACGGAGACGTCGCGCAGCGCCCGGATGCCGGGCAGCGGCCCGGCCAGCAGCCGCACGGCCTCCTCGCAGTGCGCGCGGCGGACGTTGTACTCGCTGCTGCCCAGCTCGCGGCGCACCATGGTGTCGGCCACCACCACCGCCACGCCGGCCGGCAGGGGCAGCGGCCCCCACTCCAGGGTGCGGCAGTCCAGCAGCAGCGCGTAGCCGGCCTGGCCGCAGGCGGAGGCGAACTGATCCATGATGCCGCAGTTGACGCCGACGTAGGCGTTCTCGGCGCGCTGGCACAGGCGCGCCAGCTCCATGGGCGCCAGGCTCCAGCCGCCGGCCCGTTGCCAGGCCGTGGCGTAGGCCACCTCCACCGCCGCCGAGGAGCTCAGGCCGGCCCCGCGCGGCACGTCCGAGGTCAACGCGGCCTGCAGGCCGGCCACCGCCAGCCCGCGCTCGCGCAAGGCCCAGGCCACGCCGGCCGCGTAGCGGGCCCAGCCCGGCAGGGCGGCGCCGTCGCCGGCGACCTTGGCCTCCAGGTCCGCCAGACGGAACTCCACGCGCGCGTCAATGTCTACGGCTGAAAGCGCCACGGTCTCGCCGCCAGTGGCCCGCACCGCCAGGCGCGCGGCCCGGTCGATGGCGATGGGCAGCACCCAGCCGTCGTTGTAATCCACGTGCTCGCCGAGCAGGTTCACGCGGCCAGGCGCGCGGGCGATGAAGTCCGGCTCTCCGCCGAAGGCCTGGCGAAAGTGGGTGGTGAGGTCAGAAAGTGTGGTGGACATAGGGGTTAGGAACGTCAGCAGTGAACGGTGGTTAATCGGCCAGGATGCCCAGTTCCGCCAGCAGGGCGCGCACGCGGTCGGCGGCCTCGGGGCGCACCTCCACCGCCGCCGGGCCGAGCGGCCGGCCGATCCATTCGTTGAACCTGGGCGTGCGGCGCAGGGTCTCCAGCAGCTCCGGGCTGCGCAGGCGCAGGACGGTCATTTCCTGCACGGCCGCCTCCTGGCCGGCGCGCGCCCAGCGCTCCAGCGCGCTCAGCAGGGTGGGCGGCAGGCCCGGCTCGGCCGCGATCTCGCGCAGGAAATCCACGATCCGCCCGAGCTCGACGCCCTGCTTCTGGGCGCGGCGCAAAGCCCCCGGCGTCAGGCGGTACAGGTAGGTGGCCTCGTCCAGGCCGAGCCACTTGGAGATGCGCGCCACGCGGAAGCGCTGGTAGGGGGCGAGCGCGGCCGGCGCCCGGATCACGGCGTCCGCCCCGAGCTGGATCTGGGTGGCGGCCGGCGGCGAGTCCACCGCCAGCCAATCGGCGCGGCCCAGGAAGGCGGCGCCAGCCGGGGTGAGGCGGAAGGCCGTGGCGGCCGGCCCGCCGCGCAGGAGGCGGCGGCCCAGGCCGCGCTTCTTCGGCGGCGCGGCTGGTTCGGCCGGGCGGGGAAGCTCCACCAGCCCCAGCCAGTGCAGGGGGCCTTCCAGAAACCAGCGCACCAGCGTGCCGTCCACCCGCTCCCAGTGCTCGAAGCCGCGCAGATACGCCTGCGTCTCGGCGTCGCGGATGTACCAGGACTCGTAATCGCCGGCCGGCCGTTGAAAATCCGGCGCGCGCTCCTTCACAGCGGCCACAAAGCTGTCCAGCGACCACCAGGCGCCCACCGGCACGGACGCCAACTGCTCCAGGATGGCCTCGCGCGCCTGGACGGGGTCGTTGTGCCAGGCCTGACCTTCGAAAATCAGGCCCGGCAGCCGGCGCAGGTCGTTCCAATCGGTGGAGGTGCGCCAGGCCTGGGCCAGGGTCTGCGTCTGCGCCAGGCGCGTCAGCTCGAGAAACGGGCGCGCCGCGGCGGGGTCCGGGCGCAGCGGCGCGCCGGTCAGCAGTTTCAATTGCAGCGCCAGCTGGAAAGCCAGGTCCAGGGCCTCCGGCGCTTGCAAGAACCGGCGCACGGTGACGGGCTGGCGGGTGATGAGTGTGCCGGCCTCCAGCTTGAGCGGCACGATCTGGGCATAGGCCAGCAGGGTGGATAGGTCGTCGGCCAGGCGGGGCCCGGCCAGCCGGCCGGCGGCCGGCGCCTCGGCGGCGTGGCCGGCGG
>JAEURL010000684.1 GCA_016789165.1 Anaerolineales bacterium
CAGCAGCCCGGCCTGTTTGCGGCCTTCGAGGTCGGCCTGTGGACGCTGGACCAGGCGACGGCGCGGGGCGCGGCGGCCGGGCCGGCTTATCTGATCCTGGGCGACGCCGATCTGGCCCACCCCACCACCCGCCTGACCACCGCACTGACCGCCGGCGATCTGCGTCTGGTAAACGCCCAGGGCTGCCTGGCCTTCCCGGCCCGCACCGAGGCGCCGACGGTGCTGGGGATGATGCCCGGCACCCTGCCCCGGCTGCGGGCGGAGTTCCCGGCCGCGCCCGTGACCGAGATCCTCAATCAGCCCGAGCCCTACGTCTTCGCCGCGCTGCTGACGGTGCCCGCCGGCCAGGCGAGCGTTTCCGGCCAGGCGCCGGCGCTGGCCCAGGTGGGCGAGGCCTTTGATCTGCTGGGCGTTGTGGCGCCCACCGAGGCGGTGCCGGCCGGCGCCGCCGTCCCGCTGACGCTGCGCTGGCGCGCCCGCGCCGCCGGCGGCCCCGTGAACTACACGACCTTCGTCCACCTCCTCTCCGACCAACGGCCCTTCCTCGCGGGTGCGGACGGCGAGCCCTGCCAAGGCCGTTACCCCACCAGCCGCTGGCACGCCGGCGAAGTGATCGAGTGGCCGGTGACGCTGACCTTGCCGGCCGACCTGGCGGCCGGCCGCTATGACCTGGCGGTGGGGATGTACGAGCTGGCCTCCGGCCAGCGCCTGCCGGTCACGCAGGCCGCGCAGCGCGAGCCGGATCGCGCCTTGGCGGCCGTTCTGACCGTGCGCTGAGCCCGGCCGCCGGCCGATCACGCTAGCCTGACGGAGGCCCTCCGCATGGAGACCAGCGAGTACCACAACATCGCGCGGCTGGAGGCCGGCCACTGGTGGTATGCCGGGATGCGCGCCCTGACGCGCGCGGTTCTGGCGCGCCTGCCCCTGCCGCCGGCCGCGCAGATCCTGGATGCCGGCTGCGGGGTCGGCGGCGGCCTGCGCTGGCTGGCCGAGTTTGGCACCCCGACCGGGATCGATTGGCACCCGGTGGCGGCCGGCTACGCGGCCCAGGTCTCCCGGCGCGTGGCGCGCGCCTCGGTTCAGGCGCTGCCGTTCCCGGAGGCGGCCTTTGACGCCGTCACGTCCTTTGAGGTGCTCTACCACCTGGCCGTCGCCGACGACGTGGCCGCCCTGCGCGAATTCGCGCGCGTGCTCCGGCCGGGCGGCTGGCTGGTGGTGCGCGTGCCGGCGCATGACTGGCTGCGCGGCGCGCACGATCGGCTGGTGCACACCCGTCATCGCTATGAGGCGCAGGAGCTGCGCGCCAAGCTCACGCGGGCCGGCCTGCGGGTGCGGCGCGTGACGCCGGCCGGGGCGCTGCTGCTGCCGCCGGCCATCCTGCGCCGCGCGCTGCAGCGGTCGAGCGAGGCCCACACCGATGTCGCTCTGCCGCCGCCGCTGATTAACCGCCTGTTGACCGCGGCCCTGGCCGCGGAAGGGCGCTGGCTGGGCTGGGCCGACCTGCCGTTTGGGTTGAGTCTGCTGGCGGTGGCGCAGAAGGCCGGCCGCGAAACCTAGTCCGCGGCCAGGTCCGTGGTGAACTGCCGAAGCTTGCCGGCCGGCGCGGCGAGCGCGTCCACGGCCTCCACCGTTATCGCCGCCGCGGCGCCAAAGAGGGCCAGCAGGCGCTCGCGCACCACGGCCGGCGCCACCGGGGCCGGCGTCATCCGCAGGGTCAGGGCCCCATCGGCGTGCTGATGCAGCGCAAACTGGCTCAGGGGCAGATCACGCAGGGCCAGGCTGACGTCGGCGCTGTTGACGCGCCGCCCGGCACGGCCCCGGAAGATCACGGGCGGCCGGCCCTCCAGCGCGGTCAGGACCAGCCGGCCGGCCCGCACCTCCCCGGCCGCGAAGTCGTTGGTCCGATAGCGCAGCAGCGGCAGATAGGGGTTGAAGCCCCCGCTCACCACCACCTCGCCGCGCCCGCCGGGCGGACAGGGCCGGCCGGCCTCATCCAGGATTTCCACGTGCAGGCGCGGCTGCAGGAGGTGATAGACACCGGCCTGCTGCACGGCCAGCGGGCCGGTCTCGTTCAGCGAGTACACGTCCAGCACCGGGCAGCCGAAGCGCGCCTCCAGGGAGCGGGCCAGCGCCGGCGCGAGCGCCAGGGCGGTGGAGACCAGGGCGGCCGGCCGGTGGGTCAGCGGCAAGGCCGCCAGCTCCGCAAAGGCCAGCGGGTCGCCCGTGATCACGGCCGGCGCGCAGTCGTCCAGAAAACGCGCGCGGTCGGCCGGGTCGCGCCACTCGGCCGGGTCCAGGTTGATCTTCACGAAGCCGGCCTGGCCGAGGAGCGCTGAGACGGCCGCGTAGGTGTAGGTGCGGCGCTGCCAGGCCACCAGCAGCACGGCCACGCGGCCCGGCCCGCTCGGCAGGTCCAGGCCGTGGCGCCGGAGCGCGGCGCGCAGCAGCGGCAGATAGTGCGTGAGCGTGTCGGCGTGGGTGGGAATGGCCAGCGGGTGGCCGGTGGTGCCGGAGGTGTTGTAGACCACCAACCCGTCCAGCGGCTCGTCGTCGGGCACGAAGTCCCAGGGCGCGCGGGCCAGGTCGGCGCGGGTGGTCAGCGGCACGGCCGCGAAATCGGCCGGGGCCGGGCCGCGCCGGCGGTAGGCGGGCACCCGGCGGTAGCAGGCGGCCACGTAGTCGGCCAGCCAGGCCGGCGGCCCAGGCTCCGCGCCGGCGCCTAATTGCGCCTCAAACTCGGCCGCGCGCCGCAGGCCGGCCGGGGTCAGGCGGTCCACGCCAGGATGGGTGTAGCGCGGGGCGTGGGGGTGCTCCTCCAGCCGGCGCAGCAGCGCCGCGCCCTCCGGCGTGATGAGCGGAAAGCGGGCGCGCACCTCGGGGGGGATGGGCTCGCTCACGGCGCTACTCCCGCATGGCCTTCATCTGGGCGTCGTAGGCGGCCTGACGGGCCATGGCCTCGCGCACTTCGCGGGCGCGCGCCTCGGCCTGGCGCGCCGCCGCCACCACCCGTTGGCGCTCGGCCGAGCTGAGCGTGGTCAACCGGTCGCGCGCTTCGGCCTCCCCCTCGCCTGCCGGCCGCAGGCCCAGGGCGTGCAGGCACAGGCGCGCCAGCTCCTCGCGCCGGTCGGGGTCCGCCACCAGTTTCTCGGCCGGCACCAGGGCGGCCAGTTCGTCCAGGCCGCTCGCCAGCAGGGGCAGCGCGCGGGCCGCCACCCCGGCCGCCCGGAGGGGCTCATCGTGCAGCAGCCAGCAGGCCAGCAGGATCACGCGCAGCCGGTTGCGGTCGCCGGTTTCAAAGGCCCGCGCCTGGGCCGGGTCCAGCGGCGCGCCGCCCAGCGCGCGCAGCAGATCGGAGACGACGGCGCTCACGCGCACCACGCCCTGCCGGCCGCGCGCGGGCTCCAGCAGGAAATCCGGCGGGGTCTCGGCCAGGCGGCGGGTGAGGCGCGGGAGGGCGGGCATCGGGATTGAATCAGGGGGTGACGAATTTGCCGAAGACCTGGGTGCTGCGGCAGTCCGCGCACGGCGCGGGCCGATCCAGGGCGAAGCGCGCGCGCCACAACTCCGGGAGGTTAACCAGGGCGGCCGGCTCCGTCAACTCGGCGATGGGCACGCCGCGGCCGGCGGCCGTGAAGCTGCACGGCCCGGCGCGGCCGGCCTCGTCCACAAACAGGAAGCGCTGGCCCGGCGCGCAATCCAGCACCGGCCAGGCCTGGCCGCGCGCCTGGGCCTCCAGGCGGTCCAGATACTGTGCCCCGCCGACCAGGGTCAGGCCGCGCTCCCGCAGCTGCGCGCGCAGGGCCGGCAGCCGCCGGCCCAAAGCCTGGAGGTCTTCCGGCGCCAGCCGCTGGCGCTCGAAGAATTCCCCCGGCCGCTCCTGGCCGCCCAGGCTGTTGAAGGTCACCTCGTCCACGCCCCACTCCGCCAGGCGCTCGCACAGCGCCGGAAAATCCGCCAGGTTGCCGCGCATGAGCACGACGTTGGCGCGCAGCCGCGGGCCGGCCCCGCGCTCCGCCCGCAGCGCCGCCAGCCGCTGGATGGAGGCTGCCAGCCGCGCCCACAGCCCCGGCGCGCCGCGCACCTGATCGTGCCAGTCCGCCAGGCCGTCCACGCTGACGGTCACCTGGGCGTAATGCTCGGCCAGGTGCGCGCAGAAGGCCGGGTCCAGCCGCGTGCCGTTGGTCGTCAGGCCCAGCTGCAGGCCCAGCCCGCGCAATTCCGGCCCCACCGTCAGCAGCGGCGGCCAGAGCGCCGGCTCGCCGCCCAGCCAGCTGAGCAGGATGCGCCGGCCGGTGGCCGCCGCGTGGGCGGCCAGGACGCGGCCGAAAGCCAGCACACTCTCGGCTGGGCTGTGGCGGCGCGGCCGGCGCAGCTCGCGGCTGTAGCCGCAGAAGCGGCAGGCCAGGTCGCAGCGCTCGGTGACGCGCCAGACGACCACCAGGTCAGCCACCGGCCGCCGCCTGGGCCGCGTAGTAGGCCCGCACCGGCTCCGGGATGTAATCCCAATACTCGAACGGCCGCGCGCGGACGAGGGTGCCGGAGACCGGGACGCAGCGCCGCTCCAGATCCACCAGCACGTGGCGGGCGCCCAGCCGGCGGGCCAGTTCATCGCCATACAACTCGGAGCTGAAGACCAGGTCCGGGCCGGCCGGCAGGAACCGGCGGATGCTGGCCACCCAGATCGCCCAGAAATCCGGATGTTCTTCGGGCACTTGCGGGTTCTCGTCTGGGCAGTGCTGGACGTCCACGTCCGGGTACAGCTCGCGCACCCAGGCGTAGCGCAGGGCGCCCGGGATCGGCTCGCGCCGGATCGAGCAGACCAGGACCGTCAGGCGGTCCACCTGGCCGCGCGCTGTCTCGATCAGGTGCATGTGGCCGCGGTGCGGGGGCAGGAATTTGCCCAGCAGGAAGCCGGTGGTCATGGGGGACCCCTCAGCCCAGCGGGAGCTCGGAGGTGTATTGCATGACCTTGTCGCCCGGGCCGGCGGCGTCCGGGAGCGATTCCACCGTCAGGGCCTGAGCCTGGCCGAACAGATCCAGCAAGGCGGCCCGGGCCGGGGCGGCCAGCGCCTCCGCGCCGCGCAGGCGCAGGCGCAGCGCGCCGTCGGCGGCCTGGTGCAGCTGGAATTGCGGCAGGGCCAGCGGCTTGAGGGCGGCGGTCACGTCCAGGGTGTTGAGCACGCCCCCAGTGGCAGCGCGAAAGAGCACGGGCGGCCGGCCCTCCAGGTCCACCACCAGCGGCTGCCGGCCCTGGAAGGCCAGCGCGGCGTGATCGTTGGTGCGGTAGCGCAGCAGCGGCAGGAAGGGGTTAAAGCCGCCGGTCAGCACCACCTCCCCGCGCCCGCCGGCCGGGGCCGGCGCGCCGGCGGCGTCCAGGACCTCCACGTACAGGCGGTGATGCAGCAGCGCGAACGGGCCGTCGGCGGCGCGGGCCGCGATGGGCCCGGACTCGTTCATGGAATACAGGTCCACCACCGGACAGCCGAAGCGCTCCTGCAGCCGGCGGCGCAGGCCGGGCAGGAGGGCCATGGCCGTCGAGACCAGGGCCTTGGGCCGCGACCGCAGCGGCAGCTGCATCAGTTCGGCGAAGGCCACGGGGTCGCCGGTGTAGATCTCGGGGTTGAGGTTGTCCAGGAACCGGACACGGTCGTCCGGGTGGCGCCAATCGTCCGGGTGCAGGTTGAGCTTCAGGTGGCCGGCCTCGCCCTGCTGCGGCGTCACCGAGGGATAGGTGAAGGACTGGCGCTGCCAGCCCACCAGCACGCAGGCCACGTCGCCGGCGCCGCTGCTCAGGCGCACGCCGGCCGGCTCCAGGGCGGCCTTGATCAAGGGCGTGTACAGGCCGCCGGCCAGCGGGTGCGAGATGATCTTCAGCGGGTGGCCGGTGGTGCCCGAGGTCGCGTGCACGATCAGGCCGGCGAGCGGCTGGTCGTCCGGCACGAAGGCCCACGGCTCGCGGCTCAGGTCGGAGCGGTCGCAGACGGGGATATCTTCAAAGCGGGCCGGCGGCTCGCCGTAGCGCCGGTAGAAGGGCACCTCGCGGAAGCACCAGGCCACGAAGTCCGCCAGCCAGGCCGGATAGGCGCCCGGCGCCCAACCCGGCGGCGCGGCGCGCAGTTCGGCCTCGAAGGCGCGCACGGCACGCAGCGCCTCCGGAGTCAGGCGGTGGCCGGAGGCGGCCGTGTAGCGCGGGGCGTGCGGGTGCGTGCGCAGGCGCTCGAGCATGGCCCGGCCGGCCGCCGACAGCCCCGGAAAGCGCTCGGCCTCGGCCGCCGCCAGGTCGGTTGGAGGCGGGGGGACATCGGCGGAGGGCTGGAGAGAGTCTCTCATTCCCGCGACCACTTGTCCGCCGCCTCTTCGGCGGCCTTGCGCGCCATCGCTTCGCGGATCTCGCGCATGCGCTGCTCGGCCTCGCGCGCCGCCTGGACCACGCGCTGGCGCTCCACGCTGCTGACCGTGGTGAGGCGGTCCTGGGCCTGGGCCTCGGTTTCGCCGGCCGGCCGCCGGCCCAGGGCGCGCAGGCACAGGCGCGCCAGCTCCTCGCGCCGGTCCGGGTCGGCCACGATCTTGGGCGCGTCGGCGGCCTCGGCCAGCTCGGCCAGGTCGTCGCCGGCCAGCCAGGCGCCGGCCGCCTCCGCCAGGCCGCGCCCGCGGAACCACGGGTCGTGCAGCAGCCAGGCGCCGAGCAGCTGAACCCGCAGCCGCCGGCGGCGCTGTTTGGCCTCCTGGGCTGTGGCCCGGAAAACCTTGGCCTGGGCCGGGGTCAGCGGGCCGCCGCCCAGGTCGTGCAGCAAATCCGCCACCACCGCGTCCACGTGCACCAGGCCGATGGCGCCGCAGCGCGGCTCGGCCAGGAAATCCGGGGGCGTCTCGGCCAGCCGGCGGGTGAGGGTCTCAAGCAGAGGGGCGGCGTCGGTCATCGGGCGGCGAAGATCAACGGCAGCCGGCGGGCTGCCCGTGAGCGGTTAGCGGTCGTCCGGCATCCATCGGCTAGCGTCCGTCGTTTCCATACTTGAGGCGGCTGAACTCGCGCGCGAATGTTACCAGCTCCTCCCAGGTGCGCACGACAAAGATCGCCCAGCCCTGCTGGCCCGCCCGCACCAGGTCCGGGTACTTCTGCCAATCCTGGTAGAGGTTGAGCACCAGCGTCCCGCCGCCGCGCGCCTTCTCCAGCGCCATGGCCGCGATGTCCCAGCCGCTGGTGTTCTGCTCGTCCTTGTCGAACATGGTGGTCACGCCGTCGTCGGAGATGACCAGGATGTGGGCCGGCCGGTCGGTGGGCCGGCGGCTCTCGAACGTGTCGCGCAGGATGTGTATGGGGAAGGCCGTGGACCCGCCCAGGTAGCCGGTGAGGATGCGCAGGACGGCGGCCTCGTCGCGCACGAAGCCGTCGGTGGTGATGAACTGCCGCGCCCCGCTCCACAGCGTGGCCTGCACGCGGGCGCCCACCCGCAGCGCCGAAAGCGCCACGATGGCGCCGGCCAGGGTCAGGAACGAGGTCAACCGCTGCGGGTTGGGCATGGAGCCGGAGCAGTCCAC
>JAEURL010000686.1 GCA_016789165.1 Anaerolineales bacterium
CGGCCACGCCACCGTGCTGGTGCGCCGCCGGCCGCGCGTGGCCGTCATCCCCACCGGCACCGAACTGGTGCCGGCCGGCACATCCGTGCGGCCCGGCGACATCATCGAATACAACTCGCTGGTGCTGGCCGCCCAGGTGGAACAGTGGGGCGGCACGGCCACCCGTTACCCGATCGTCCCGGACAACTTCGAGCAGATCAAGGCCACGGCCGCCACGGCCGCCGCCACGCACGACCTGGTGCTGCTCAACGCCGGCTCGTCGGCCGGCTCGGAGGATTTCTCGGCCCAGGTGGTGGCCGAGCTCGGCCAATTGCTGGTGCACGGCATCGCCGTCCGGCCGGGGCACCCCGTTATCATCGGCACGGTGGGGCCACAGCCGGCCGACGCTGGCCGACCAACAACGGCGGTCAATCGGCCCTCGGCTGTCGTCCCGATTATCGGCATCCCCGGCTACCCGGTCTCGGCCGCCCTGACCGGCGAGATCTTCGTCCAGCCGCTGCTGGCCCGCTGGCGCGGCCAGGCCCCCGAGCCGCCGCCGACGCTGGCCGCCGTGATCACGCGCAAGGTGCTGTCGCCCATCGGCGACGACGAATATCTGCGCGTGACGGTCGGCCGGGTGGGCGAGCGCGTGGTGGCCACGCCCCTGGCGCGCGGCGCCGGCGTGATCACGTCGCTGGTGCGCGCCGATGGCCTGGTGCTGGTGCCCCGCCACAGCGAGGGCCTCAACGCCGGCGACCCGGTCACGGTCCAGCTCTACCGCCACCCCGACCTGATCGCGCGCACCGTCGTCCATCTGGGCTCCCACGATCTGACCCTCGACCTGCTGGCCCAGTTCCTGGCCGAGCACGGCGTCTGGTTCTCGTCCGGCAACCTGGGCAGCCAGGGCGGCCTGGTGGCCCTGCGGCGCGGCGAGGCCCACCTGGCCGGCAGCCACCTGCTGGACCCCGAGACCGGTGAGTACAACGTCAGCGCTGTGCGCCGTTACCTGCCGGACACACCCGTGGTGCTGGTGACGCTGGTCGGTCGCGATCAGGGCCTGATCGTGGCGCGCGGCAACCCCCAGCGGCTTTTCACCCTGGCGGACCTCTACCGGCCGGGCGTGCGCTTCGTCAACCGCCAGCGCGGCGCCGGCACCCGCGTGCTGCTGGATTACGAGCTGAGCAAGCTGGCGTTCAAGACTCAGGGCATCCAGGGCTACGATTTCGAGGAGTACACGCATCTGGCGGTGGCCGCGGCCGTGGCCTCCGGCGCCGCCGACTGCGGGCTGGGCATCGCGGCCGCCGCGCGCGCGCTGGAGCTGGACTTCCTCCCCCTGTTCAAGGAACGCTACGACCTGGTGATCCCGCGCACCTACTACGAGAGTCCGTTGCTGCGTCCACTCCTGGACGTGCTGGCCGACGGCCGCTTCCGGCAGCAGGTGGCGGCCCTGCCCGGCTACGACGTGCGCCACATGGGCCAGATCGCGGCGGAGCTATGACCGGCTGGGTGACGCTGGCGAACGACTGGCTGCGGCTGGAGTTGGCCCCGGACCACGGCGCCAGCGTCGTGAATCTGGCCGCCCGGCTGGGCGAGGCCTGGACGCCCATCCTGCGCCCCACCCCGCCGGCCGAGGCCGCCGCCGGCAACGTCTCCCGGATGGCCAGCTTCACCCTGGCGCCCTTCTCCAACCGCCTCCCGAACGGGCGCTTTCACTTCCAGGGCCGGCCCTATCAGCTGCGCCCCAACACACCGGAGGGCCACGCCCAGCACGGCGACGTCCGCCGCCGGCCGTGGCAGACACAGCACGTGGCCAGCGAGAGCGCGGTCTTCGTCCTGGACACGCGCACCTGCCCGGATTTCAACTACCCGTTCCCGTTCACGGCTGAGATCCTCTACCGCCTGGAGGGCCCCGCCTGCGAGACGCGCCTGAGCCTGACCAACGCCGGCGCGGACCCCATGCCGGCCGGCTTTGGGTTCCATCCGTACTTCCCGCGCAGCCTGGGCGCCGCGGCTGAGGCCGTGGAGCTGGAGGCCGGCACCAGCGGCGTGTACGCGGACCTGATCCCGACGACGCCGGCCGGCCCGGTCCCGCCCGAATTGGATTTTGCGCGCCGGCGGCCCCTGGCCGACACCGCCCTCAACCACTGCTACGCCGGCTGGGATGGGCGGGCCAGCCTGCAGTGGCCGCGCGCCGGCGTCACGCTGACCCTGACCGCCGAGGCGCCGCTGCGCCATCTGGTGCTCTTTGCGCCGGTTGGCGAACCCTACTTCGCCGTGGAGCCGGTGACCAACGCCACCAATGCCTTCAACCTGCACGCCGCGGGCGTCGCCGGCTCGGGCACGCTGGTCCTGGCGCCGGGCGCCACCGTCGCGGCCGGCTTCCGCCTGGCCCTCTCCGCCGCATGACCCTGCAAAAGTACCTGCCCGTCCTGACCTCCATCGCCATCATCCTGCTGGTGGCCTTCCTGCGCGACCGCTCACGCACCGCCGCGGCCATCCTGGCCACCATGCCGCTCAACATCCCCCTGGCGCTCTGGGTGGTGGCCGGCAGCACCGGCAACGACCCGCGCGCCCTGGCCGACTTCACCCGCACCCTCATCGTCGGCCTGGTGCCGGCCTTCCTGTGGCTGGGCGTGGTGTACCTGGCCGTGCGCTCCGGCTGGGGCCTGCCGGGCGCCATCGCCGCCGGCTACGGGGCCTGGGCGGTGCTGATGACGGGCCTGTACTTCCTGGGCGGCCTGGCCCTCCCCAACTGACCGGCTTTAAATAAGCAGCGCCGCGTCCTGCGACGGCGGCCGGCGGCCTCCGCCTCGGGCGCGGCGCGTGTTCAGCGGCGGGCGGCTAGCGCACCTGGCGCTTCACAAACTCCAGCACCGCCGCCCGGTAGGCCGCGGGGTTCTCGTAGCGCACATTGTGGCCGGCCTCCGGGATCTGGACCCATTCGCCGGCCGGGGTTTCGGCCACGGCCGCCTGCGCGGTCGCGGGCGTCACGATCCCATCGCCCGTCACCACATCCCCGGTGACCAGCAGCCAGGGGCAGGTGAGGCCGGCGGTATCCAGATGCCAGGAGCGCCAGCTCCAATCCGTATCCGTGATGGCGCGCGGGTC
>JAEURL010000713.1 GCA_016789165.1 Anaerolineales bacterium
ATAGACCTGGCGGATGGCGTTCTCAATCAGGAAGGCGTCGGTGCCGAGGGGGCGATCCGGCAGGTCCAGGCCGCCGACGGCGGCGATGGGCGCATCCGGGCCGGCCATGCCGTGCGCCAGTTCGGCCACTCCTTCGGCCAGGCGGGCGCTGTGCGAGACGATGACGAGTCCAACCATAGGGTTGCCGGTAGTGGCTGGCGTCAGCCGGCTTCGATGGCGGCCACCAGCGCGCGGCAGAAAGCCGGGATATCGGCCACCACGCGGCCCCACACCAATTGGCCGTCGCGGAAGGCCGGCTCGTCGGCCCATACCGCGCCGGCGTTCACCAGGTCGTCCTTGATGCCCAGCGAACCGGTGGCGCGGCTGCCGCGCGGAATGATGCCGGCCGAGATGGCCACCAGCCCGGCGTGGCAAATCAGGCCCACGATCTTGCCCTGGGCATACACGCCGCGCACCAGCGCCTTGACCGAGTCGTAGCGGCGCAGCTTGTCGGGCGCCCAGCCGCCGGGCACCACCAGGGCGTCGAAGTCGGCGGGCTGCACGGCGGCGGCGGCCACGTCGCTGACGGCGGTCAGCGCATTCTTGCCGTGCACGGATTTCTTGGCCTCCGGGCCGACGATGGTGACCTGGGCACCCTCTTCTTGCAGGCGCATCACGGTCACCCAGAACTCCAGGTCCTCGAACCCTTCCTCCAGCAGAACGGCAACGCGTTTGCCCTGTAGGCGCATAGCGGTTTCTCAGCGCCCGGCCCGCGCGCGGCGGGTCTGAGCGGCTTAGGGCGGCTCACAACGCGGGCAGGCCCGGACCTCCACCATCTGGTCCAGCGCCTGTTCATCCAGGGCGCCGGGCGGCCCCGGCGCGAAGCCGGCCGCCCCGCAGGCACAGGCATACCAACGGCCGGCGGCCTCCGCGAAGGGCCGGCGGGGCGCCTCCAGGTCGATCACCTCCACCCCCAGCCCCCAGCGGGCATTGGTGATCAGCCGGCCGGCGCCGGCCGCGCGCAGGCCGGCCGCGTACTCGGCGAAGCGCCGGCAATGGCGCATCAGCAGCACGCCGACCGTCACGCCCGGCGGCCAGTGCCACTGCCGCAGGTCAGCGCAGACCGGCCACAGGTTGGCCGGCCAGGGGCCGGCGGCGCGCAACAGCGGGAGGCGGCGCTCGATGGCGATCACGCGCCGGCAGCGGCGCGCGGCCTGCCGCGCGAAACGCAGGTCGCCGGCCCCCAGGTCCAGCACCACGTCCGTGGGCCGCAGCGCCGCCAGCGCGGCCTGATAGGTGGCCTCGTCGTAGGGCGCCCAGGCCGCCTCCCAGGCCGGATCGGCCTCGGTCAGGCCGGATAGGTGACCAGCACCCAGGTCAGCCATGCGCCGTAGGCGACGGCCAGCAGCCCCACCCCCCACAGGACCTGCGTCACGCGCCGCTCGGCGGTTTCGCTCAGGCCCAGGTCGAAAATGATCGCCCGCACGCCCAGCAGCGCATGCGCGGTGACGCAGACCAGGAACAAAATCTCCAGCGGCCAGATGAGGGGGTTGCGGATATAGGCCAGCACCTCGGCGAAGTTGCGCAGGCCGCCCGCCACCACGAAGTGATGGGCGACCATGTGCAGGCCGGCCAGGATCACCAGGCCCACGCCGGTGACGGCCTGCCAGATCCAGCTCAGGCTGCCGGCGCCGGCGCGCGGCGCCGCCGCGGGGGAATTCAGCGTGCTCTCCATCGCGCCCTCACTTGGTCTCGGCGAAGATGATCCAGGCGCCGAGCAGGCCGGCCACGGCGGCCACCGCCATCAGCACCAGGAAAAGTTGTTTCTGGGCGCGCACACCAATGCCAAAGCCGTTCAGGGTCACGCGGATCCCGTTCAGCCCGTGGATCAGCAGCCCGGCCAGCAGGATCACGTCCAGCATCAGGAACCAGGGCGCTTTGACGATGGCCAGGAACGGATCCCAGCTGTCCGGCCCCCCGGTGAGCATGCTCAGCACGCCCAGGTGGATGAACAGGTACAGCGTCAGCCCCAGGCCGGAGAGCCGGTTCAAAATGAACGCCCACATGCCCAGCTTGCGGCCGCGCACGTCGGCCCACTGCCAGACCCGGCGCGGGCGCGTCGGCGATGGTGTGTTCATCAGTTGCCTCCCAGCCCGAACAGGGCCTTGAGCTTGCGGCCGGCCAGCTCCCGGCGCAAGGCCATGATGGCGCCGGCCGGGTCCACGTCCTGCGGGCAGGCCTCTGTGCACTCGTAGGCGCTGTGGCACTGCCAGACGCCGTGGTCGCCGTCGGCCACGTCCAGCAGCTGCGCCCGGCGCCGCGGCTCGGCCGTCTCCTGCGCGGCCCGGCGCACCGCCGCCAGGCCGGCCGGCCCGAAGAACTGGTCGGTGGCGGACATGGTGGGGCAGGCGCTCAAGCAGATGCCGCACTCGATGCAGTTCTCAAAGCGGTTGTAGGGGCGCTGCTCCCACTCGCC
>JAEURL010000717.1 GCA_016789165.1 Anaerolineales bacterium
GCCTTCTTCAGCGGCCTGCTCGGGATGCGGCGCGTGAAGATGACCAGCAACTTCGACGACCCCAACAGCGCGCACTGGTACTGGGGCGTGGGCGACGGCCGGCCGGGCACCCTGATCACCTACTTCGAGCGCCCGCGCGAGCGCCGGGTGCAGATGGGCGCCGGCCAGACCCACCACTTCGCCCTGGCCGTGCCCGACGAGGCCAGCCAGCTCGAGTGGCGCGACAAAATTCTGCGCGCCATGGTCCGGGTCTCGCCCGTGATGGACCGCGTCTACTTCAAGAGCATCTACACCAGCGACCCGGACGGCCACATTGTGGAGTTGGCCACCGCCGGCCCCGGTTTCGCGGTGGATGAGGACCCCGCGCGCCTGGGGCGCAGCCTGCAGCTGCCGCCCTGGCTGGAGCCGCACCGCCGCGACATCGAGAAAGTCTTGAAGCCGCTGCGGCTGGATTGACGAACGTCATCGGCGGTCATCTGCCATCTCATCCTTCGTCCACCGTCTTCCGGACACCCACCATGCCCACCGACCCGCATGCCGCACAACCTGTCCTGACCGCCGGCGCGCCGTTGGCGCAGGCGCCGGGCGCCCTGATCTTGCTGCACGGCCGGGGCGCGGACGCCGCCGACATTTTGAGCCTGGCCCGTGAACTGGGCCGGCCGGACCTGGCCTATCTCGCGCCGCAGGCCGCCGGCTCCGCGTGGTATCCCAACCGCTTCCTGATGCCGGCAGCCAGCAACGAGCCCTGGCTGTCCTCGGCGCTGGCCAAGGTGGGCGCGGTTGTGGCCCAGGTGCAAGCGGCGGGCCTGCCGGCCGAGCGCACCTTTCTGCTCGGCTTCTCGCAGGGCGCCTGCCTGGCGCTGGAGACGGCGGCGCGCCAGCCGATCCGCTACGGCGGGGTTTTCGGCCTGAGCGGGGCTCTGATCGAAAACGGCGATCAGCCGCGCGAATACACGGGCGACCTGGCCGGCGCCCCGGTCTTTCTGGGCTGCGGCGACGTGGACCCGCACATCCCCGTCGAGCGCGTCCAGCGCAGCGCCGGCCTGTTCGAAAGCCTGGGCGCCGCCGTCACCCTGCGCCTTTACCGGAACATGGACCACACCGTCAACCGCGACGAACTGCGCTTTATCCGCGGCGTGCTCGATCAGGCCATCCCGGCCGTTTAATCATCCAATCACTACTGCCTCACCCCTCCCATGCCTGCCATTGACCCCGCCGCCCTCCAGCCCCGTGACGCCTACCGCCTGCTGACCAGCGTCGTCGTCCCGCGCCCCATTGGCTGGACCTCCACCCTCGGCGCCGACGGCTCGCTCAACCTGGCGCCGTTCTCGTTCTTCAACGCCGTGGGCGGCAACCCGCCGACCGTGCTCCTGTCCATCGGCCAGCGCCAGGGCGAACCCAAGGACACCCTGCGCAACATCCAGGCAACGGGCGAGTTCGTCATCAACCTGGTGGACGAAACCCTGGTGGAGGCCATGAACCTGACCTCGGGCGAATACGCCTACGCCGTGGACGAGTTCGCGCTGGCCGGCCTGACCCCGGCCCCCAGCGTGGTTGTGCGCCCGCCGCGCGTGGCCGAGGCCAAGGTGGCGCTGGAGTGTCAGTTGACGCAGGTGATCCCGGTGCAGGACGCGCACTACACCCTGGTCCTGGGCCGCGTGGCGCGCTTTCATATTCAGGACGGCCTGCTGCGCGCCAATGGGCTGGTGGACGCGGCCCTGCTCAAACCGGTCGGCCGGCTGGCCGGCGACGAGTACGCCACGCTGGGCCAGGTCTTCGAGCTGAAGCGGCCGGCGTGACCGCGCCGCGCCTCCGGCCGGCGGGCGAGGCGGACCGCCCGGATCTGGCCGCGGTCCTGGCCGAGGCCGGCCTCTCCACCCAGGCGCTCCTGGCCCCCGGCAGCCATTATTGGGCGGCGGAAGCGGAGGGCCTGATGGTGGGCGTGATCGGTCTGGAGCTGGGCGCCGGGGCCGCGCTCCTGCGCAGCCTGGCCGTGCGGCCGGCGGCGCGCGGCCAGGGGCTGGGCGCCGCCTTGGTGGCGGAGGCGCTCCGCTGGGCCGAGGCGCAGGCGCTGCGCGCGGCGTACCTCTTCAGCACCGACGCCGGCCCATTCTGGCGCCGGCAGGGCTTTGTCGAGGTCCCGGTGCCGGAGCTGGTCGCCGCGCTGCCCGAGGCGCCCCAGGTTCAGCATTACGCCGCCCACGGCTGGCTGCCAGACGAAGTGGCTTACCGGCGCGCCCTTTCCAGCAGCGCGGCACTGGGCCGGCCGGTGACCGTCCGCGACTAGGCCCGGCACTCCCCGGCCCCAACCCCCGCTGTTCATATCGCCGGCCGAGCCGCCCACAGCGGACACGGCCATTGCAGGATCACGGGGCTCCCCCAGCCGCCGCTGCCCGTCACCACCTCGTACCTGGCCGCCGCCCTGCTGGGCCTGATCACGTGGTGGCTGGAGCACAACCAACTGTACAGCGCGCGTGAGATGGCGGCCTGGTATTGGAGCCGGCTGTGGACGCCGGCCATGACCACCACCCGGCCGGCCGCCGCCCCGGAGAGTCTGAGCCTGCTACAATCGGCCTGATGCTGCGCGATGATCTGCTCCTGCGCGCGCGCCTCACGCCGCCCCGCCCCAACCGCCGCACCCTGCCCCGGCCGGCCCTGACAGCCCGGCTCCAGGAGGCGTTCGCGTATCGTCTCACCTTGCTGCAGGCCGGCACCGGCTACGGCAAAAGCACGGCCCTGGCCGCGCTGGCCGCCCAACCCGAGGCGGGGCCGGCCCTCTTCTGGTATTCGGCCTCCGAGTCAGACACCGACCCGCAGCGCTTCCTGGCCTATTTGGTCGGCGCCTTCCGGACGCGCCTGCCCGCGCTCTCGGATCTGCCCCAGACCCTGCTCCAGGAACTGGGCCAGGCCGGCCGGGCCGACGCCTGGCCGCAGGTGGTGGACGCCCTGCTGAATGCGCTGGCGGAGGCCCTTCCGGGGCCGGCCCTGCTGATCGTGGACGATTACCACTTCGCCGGCGCCTCGCCGGAAGTGGCCGCCCTGACCGAGCGTTTCCTGGCCCACCTGCCCCCCGATCTGCACGTCCTGCTTTCCACCCGCTCTCCTCTGCACAGCCCGGCCCTCACCGCCTGGCGCGTGCGCGACGAGGTCCTGGACATCACGCGCGCCGACCTGGCCTTTGGCCTGGCCGAGATTGAGAGCCTGTTCCGCGAGACCTACGGCATGCGGCTGACGACGGAAGAGGCCGCGGCCCTGCTGGACAAGACCGAGGGCTGGCCGATTGCCCTGCAGCTGGTCTGGCAGGGCGTGCGCCTGTCCGAGCGCTCGGGCACCGGCCCGCGCCAGTTGCTGGCCGCCGGCCCGGCGCTCGAATCCCGCCGCGCCCTCTTCGACTATCTGGCCCACGAGGTGCTCGGCCGCCAGCCGCCGGCCGTGGCCGCCTTCCTGCGCGATACCGCCCTGCTGCGCGAACTGACGCCCGGCGCCTGCGCGGCGGTGGCTGGCGCGCCGGAAGCCGAGGCCCAGGCCCTGCTGCAGCGCCTCCTGGACGCCGACCTGTTCATGGTGCCGCTGGCCGAGCGCCACTACCGATACCACCATCTCTTCCACGACTTTCTGCGCGGCGCCTGGGCCGGCGCCGAGCCGGGCGCCCGCGAGCGCCACCGCCGCGCCGCCGGATATTTCCGAGTCCAGGGTGATTTCGAGGAAGCCCTCTATCACAGCCTGGCCGCCAGCGAGTTCGAGGCCGCCGCCGGGGACCTCGAACAGATCGGCGAGACCCGCCTGCGCGCCGGCCGGCTGGAGGCCGTGGCCGCCTGGATCGATGCCCTGCCGCCCGAGACGGTGGCCGAGCATCCGCTGGTGCAGCGCTTCCTGGGCGATATCTGCCGCCTGCGCAGCCGCTTTGACGAGGCCCTGGCCTGGTATCGGCAGGCTGAACAGACCTGGCGCGCGCGCGGCGACCTGGCCGGCGTCAGCCGGGCCTTGCGCGGCCAGGCGCTGGTATACCTGGACACAGTCCGCCCGGTGGAGGCCGAGAAGCTCCTGGCGGAGGCCCTGCGCCACATGCAGGACTTCCAGGACCCCGCCGCCCGCGCGCGCCTGCTGGAACTGCTGGCCGAGAACAAGCTCAACATGGGCAAGCCGCAGGAGGCCGAGCAATTGCGCGGCGAGGCCCGTGCCATCCGCGAGGAAGGCCCCACCGAGGACGTCTTGAGCGTGCGCGTCAAACTGCGCACCGGGCGGCTGGATGAGGCCCGGCGCATCCTGGAGGGCTGGCTGGCGGCGGAGCGCCAGGCGGCCGGCCGCGGCCAGGGGCATCCCCCGCGCGCCCACCGCGAGACGGTGCTGCTGCTCTCGCTGATCGACAGCCTGTTGGGTGAGACCGAGGCCGCGTTTGCCCTGGCGGACGAGGGGGTCACACTGGGCGAACGCCTCAATTCGCCGTTCGTCACCACCGTCGGCCTGATGCGGCTGGGCCACGCCTGGCAGCTGCGGGCCGGCGCCGCGGCGCGGGCCGAGGCCATTCAGCGCTATCAGGCCGCCATCACGCTGGGCGACCAGCTGGCCGTGCGCCGGCTGCGCGCCGAGGTCATGTGGGGCCTGACGCGCGCGTACGGCCTCGGCCCCGGCGCGGACCTGGCGGCGGCCGAGCGCGCCGCGGCGGAGGGCGTGGAGATCTGCCGGTGGGCGGGCGATCAGTGGGTGGCCGCCCTGGTGGAGCTGGCCCTCGGCTCCAGCTACGTGCTGGCCGGCCGGCTGGAGCCGGCCCTGGACGTCCTGGGCCGCTCTTTGAGCGGCTTCCGCGAGTGCGGCGACCCGCTCGGCCGGGCGGCGGCGCGCGCCTGGCTGGGCCTGGCCCATTTGGAGCTCGGCCAGAGCGAACGCTGCGCCGTGTGCGCCGAAGAACTGCTCGCCCTGTGCGAGGCGCACCAGTACGACTTCTTTTTCACCCGGCCCACCCTGCTGGGGCCGCCAGACCCGCGCCGGCTGATGCCGCTGCTGCTGGAGGCGCGCGCCCGGCGCATCCGCCCAGCCTACGTGGCCCGCTTGCTGAACGAGATCGGCCTGCCCGGTGTGCAAGTCCATCCGGGCTACCAACTGCGCGTGCAGACCCTGGGCGCCTTCCGTGTGTGGCGCGGCGCGGAGCTGTTAGACCCGCGCGAGTGGAAGCGCGAGAAGGCCCGCCAGCTCTTCCAGCTCCTGCTCACCGAGCGCCGGCCCTGGCAGCGCGAAGAGATCACCGAGCGCCTGTGGCCGGCCCTGGCCCCGGAGGCGGCCGGCCGCGATTTCAAGGTGGCCCTCAACGCCCTGTTCAAGGCCCTTGAGCCGGCCCGCCCGGCGGAGGCGCCCTCCGCCTTCATCGCCCGCGATGGGCCGACCTATCAGCTGCGCCCGGAGGCCGACCTGTGGCTGGACGCGGCCGAGTTCGAGCGCGCGGCCGAGGCCGGCCTGCGCCTGGCGGAGACCGGCGACGCCGCGGCCGGCCTGGGTTACCTGCAGGCCGCGCTCCCGCTCTACACCGGCGATTACCTGCCGGAGGCCCTGTACGAGGATTGGGCCACCGAGGCCCGCGAGCGCCTGCTGGCCCTCTACCTGCGCGCCGCCGACCGGCTGGCCGGCCTGCTGGTGGCGCAGGGCCGCTACGCCGACGGCCTGGCCGTCTGCCAGCTCATCCTGGCCCGCGACCCGTGCTGGGAGCGGGCCTATCGGCTGATGATGCTGGCCTACGCCCGGCAGGGCAGCCGGCCGCAGGCGGTGCGCGCCTTCCAGCGCTGCCAGGCCGCCCTGCAGGCCGAACTGGATGTGGCGCCCTCCCCCGCCACCCTGGCCCTCTTCGACCGCATCAACCGCGCGGAGGACCTGGGCGGGGTCGAGGTGTAACCGGTTTGTGACCGGGCCTCGCTATGGTAGCGGCGATGGCCCACGCCCCGGACAACCTGGACGCCCTGACCGCCCCCGAAACGCACCTGGTGTCGTTCGTGCTGCGCTTCGTGAGCGACGGCCCGCCGGACCCGGGCCAGGGGCCGGCCGCCGGCTGGCACGGCCTGCTGCGCCACGTCCAAACCAACGCCGAGCTGCACTTCACCCGCTGGGAGGAGGCCGTCGCCTTCCTGGCCCGCCATGTGGATTTGACCGCCGGCCGCGACCCGGATCCCCACCCACCAAGCGCCAATCACTGATGCCCATGTCCCATCCCCAAATCCTCAGCACCGGCAGTTACGTCCCGGATCGGATCGTCACCAACGCCGAGGTGGATGCCTTGCTCGGCGAGGCCACCAGCGAATGGCTGCTCCAGAACGTGGGCATCCGCGAGCGGCGCTGGATGGCGCCCGAGCAGACCACCTCGGACCTGATCGTCCAGGCCGCCCAGCGCGCGCTGGCCAAAGCCGGCGTCGCCGCCGCCGACCTGGACTTGATCATTGTCTCCACCGACACGCCCGATTACCTTTCGCCGGCCACGGCCGTGGTGGTCCAGCACAAGCTGGGCGCCCTCCGGGCCGGCTGCTACGACGTCAACAGCGCCTGCGCCGGCTGGGTGACGGCCCTCGATCAGGGCGCGCGCTACCTGCTCACCGAGCCGGGCGCGCGCTACGTGCTGGTGGCCGGCGGCTACGGCATGAGCCGCTTCCTCGATTTAAAAGACAAGAAGACCGCCAACCTGTTCGCGGACGGGGCCGGCGCCGCCGTGCTCGGCCGGGGCGACCAGCCGGGCTGGCTGGGCAGCAACCTGCTGGCCGTGGGCAGCTTCCATGACGCGCTGGGCATCTACGGCGGCGGCACCTTCCGGCCGAGCACGCCGGAAAACATCACCACCTTCGGCGCGCCCAAGGTCGATTTCGTGCGCAAATTCCCGCGCACCTTCAACACCGAGTACTGGCCCCGGCTCATCCAGGGCGCGCTGGACAAGGCCGGCCTGACCTTTGACCAGGTGGACCACTACTTCTTCACCCAGCTCAACCTGCGCACCATCGAGCAGATGATGCAGACCCTGGGCCAGCCGATCAGCAAGACGCATTGGGTCATGGACAAGTGGGGCTACACCGGCTCGCCGTGCGTGGTGATGGCCCTGGACGACGCCCTCGCGCAGGGCCGCGGGCCGCAGCCGGGCCAGGTCGTCGTCTTCTGCGCCTCCGGCGGCGGCATCACCATGGCGGCCTCGGTCTGGAAGTGGGCGGGCTGACATGTACATCGGCGACTGGATGGAACGCGGCGACCGCTACTGGCCGGAGGCCCTGGCCGTGGTGGACGTGGCCAAGGGCCCGGCCGGCCGTTTCACCTACCGGGACCTCAACACCCGCGCCAACCGCCTGGCCGGCTGGCTGCGCGCCGAGGCCGGCGTCGGGCGCGGCGACCGGGTGGGCATGCTGGCCCTCAACGGGGTCGAATACCTGGACGCCTTCTTCG
Organism: Anaerolineales bacterium; assembly: GCA_016789165.1. Lineage (GTDB taxonomy): Bacteria > Chloroflexota > Anaerolineae > Anaerolineales > UBA6663 > SpSt-583. The sequence goes on from JAEURL010000717.1 coordinate 7,408, forward strand.
CCTGCGCCAAGCTGGGCGCCGTGTTCGTGCCCTTCAATTGGCGCAGCCACTGGCGCGAGCTGGTCCAGCTGATCCAGACCACCGGCCCCAAGGTGCTGCTCTTCTCCGACGAGTTCCGCGCCGGCGTGGCCGAGATCGAGGCCGCCCTGCGCGGCACGCCGCCCGCCATCGGCCGCTACCTGCACCTGGACGGCCCCGGGATCGCGGCCAGCCAGCTGTACGAGGCCGCGCTGGCCGGCCGGCCGCCGGACCCGGTCAGCAACCCCGCCGTGGACGCCGAGGACATCGTCTGCCTGCTCTTCACGGGCGGCACCACCGGCCTGCCCAAGGGCGCCCAGGTCTCCTACCGGATGATCGCCTGGAACACGCTCAACACCATCGTCCACGAATTGCAGCGCGGCGACATCACCCTGACGCATACGCCGATGTTCCACACCGGCGGCCTGCTGGTCTACACCCTGCCCCTGCTCACCCTGGGCGGCACGGTCGTGATCATGCGCAAGTGGACGCCGGACGAAATGCTGGACCTGATCGAACGCGAGCGGGTGACGATGTTCTTCTGCGTGCCCACGCAGTACCAGTTGATGCTGCAGTCGCCCCGGTTCGCGGCCACCTCGTTCAAGACGGTGCGCTTCCTCACCAGCGGCGGCGCGCCCCTGCCGGTGCCGATCGTTCACGCCTACCGCGAGCAGCACGGCGTGGTCTTCAAGCAGGGCTTCGGCATGACCGAGTTTGGCCCCGGCATCTTCAGCATGGGGCCGGAATACGCCGAGCAGAAAGCCGGCAGCATCGGCCTGCCCAATTATTTCGTGGACGCCGGCATCGTGGACGACGACAACCGCCCGGTGCCGGCCGGCACCGTGGGCGAACTGGTGCTCAAGGGGCCGTCCATGTGCTCGGGCTATTTCGACAACCCGGAGGCCAGCCGCGCGGCCGTGGACGCCGCGGGCTGGTTCCACACCGGCGACCTGGCCCGCCAGGACGCGGACGGCTTCTATTTCATCGTCGACCGCAAGAAAGACATGTTCATCTCCGGCGGCGAGAACGTCTACCCGGTGGAGATCGAGAAGGCCCTGTACGAGCATCCGGCCGTCGGCCAGTGCGCGGTGGTGGGGGTGCCGGATGAGAAATGGGGCGAGGTGGGCCTGGCCTGCGTGGTGCTCAAACCGGGCGCCGCGGCGGCCGAGGCCGAACTGCTCGACCACTGCCGCGCCCGCCTGGCCCGCTACAAGGTGCCGCGCCGGGTGGTGTTGGTGGAGTCGCTGCCGATTTCAGCCGCCGGTAAAATACTCAAGCGCGACCTGCGCGAACAGTTTTCCTAATCGCCCATCACCAGGAGCCTTCCATGCCCACCGTCCCCACCCTGCCCGGCATCACGTCCCGAATGGTTGACACGGCGCGCCTGAAGATGCACGTGCTCTTCAGCGGCCCGGAGGCCGGCACGCCCGTCCTGTTCATCCACGGCAACGCCTCCTCGGCCACCTACTGGGAGGAGATCATGCTCGGTCTGCCGGCCGGCTACCGCGGCATCGCCCCGGACCTGCGCGGCTACGGCGACACCGAAGACAAACTGATCGACGCCACGCGCGGCTGCGGCGACTGGGTGGACGACCTGCGCGCCCTGGCTCAGGCCCTGGGCTTGGGCCGCTACCACGTCGTCGGCCACTCGATGGGCGGGGCCATCATCTTCAGCCTGGTGGGCACCGCGCCGGCCGAGGTGCTCTCCGCCACCCTGGTGGACCCCGGCTCACCCTACGGCTTCGGCGGCACCAAGGACCTGGACGGCACCCCCTGCTATCCGGACT
>JAEURL010000007.1 GCA_016789165.1 Anaerolineales bacterium
AGCGCGCACGCAAGGCGCCGACCTACACCAAGCGCTAAAGCCAGTCTGGCCTCGCAGCAGTAAGGGATTAGGGTAAGATGCCCTAATCCCTTTTTCGTTTGGCGCGCCAGCCGCGCCCCGGGCGGAGGGCCCATGTCTACCATCACCATTGTCGGCCTGGGGCCGGGCGACCCCAGCCAGCTGACGCGCGCCGCCTGGGAGATCCTGGCCGGCGCCGAGGAAGTCTGGCTGCGGACCGCCCGGCATCCCACCGTGGCCGGCTTCCCGCAGGCGCTCCAGGTGCACAGCTTTGACGCGCTGTACGAGACGCTGGAACGGCCCGAACAGGTTTATCAGGCCATCGCCGAGCAGGTGCTCAGCCTGGGCGCCCGGCCGCAGGGCGTGATTTACGCCGTCCCCGGCCACCCGCACGTGGCCGAGGCCGCCGTGCAGCTCATTCGCCAGCAAGCCCCGGCGCGCGGCCTGACGGTGCGGCTGGTGGCCGGCCTGTCTTTTGTGGAGCCGGCCCTGGAAGCGCTGGGCGTGGACGCCCTGCCGCAGCTGCAGCTGGCCGACGCCCTGGAGCTGGCCGGCCGGCACCATCCGCCGTTCCACCCGGACGCGCCGGCGCTGGTGGCCCAGCTGTATTCGGCCGGCCTGGCCAGCGACGTGAAGCTCACCCTGATGAACCAATACCCGGACGAGCACCACGTCTGGCTGGTGCACGCCGCCGGGACCGCGGATGCCCGTCTGGAAGAGCTGCCGCTGTACGCGATCGACCGCAGCCCGCAGATCGCCCACCTGACGGCCCTGTACGTGCCGCCACTGCCGCGGCCCTCGGCGCTGGAGACCTTCCAGGAGACCATCGCCCACCTGCGCGCGCCGGAGGGCTGCCCGTGGGACCGCGAGCAGACACACCAGACCCTGCGCCGCAACCTGCTGGAGGAGACGTACGAAGTCCTGCACGCTCTGGACGCCGATGATCCGGAGGCCATGCGCGAGGAGTTCGGCGATCTGCTGCTGCAGATCGTGCTGCACGCCCAGATCGCGACGGAGGCCGGCGAATATTCGCTGGCCGACGTCATCGCCGACATCCAGGCCAAGATCATCCGCCGGCACCCGCACGTCTTTGGCGAAGTGAAGGTGGCCGGCGCCGCCGACGTGGTGAAGAACTGGGAACTGCTCAAGGCCGAGGAGCGCAAGCACAAGCCCCAGCCGGCGGCCGGCGGGCTGGGCGAGGTGCCGCGCGGCCTGCCGGCCCTGGCCCAGGCCGAGACCTACCAGAAGCGCGCCGCCCGCGTGGGCTTCGATTGGCCGGAGGTGGCCGGCGTGCGCGCCAAGGTGGACGAAGAGCTGGCGGAGGTGGCCGAGGCCGATACCCCGGAGACGCGCCATCAGGAGGTGGGGGACCTGCTCTTCGCGGTGGTGAATTGGGCGCGCTGGCTGGAGGTGGAGCCCGAGTCCGCGCTGCGCGAGGCCAACGCCCGCTTTGCCGCGCGTTTTACGCATATGGCGACGGCCGCGCAGGCCCAGGGCCGCCCGCTCAGCGCGCTGTCCCTGGAAGAGCTGGACGGCCTGTGGGAGCAGGCCAAGCGGGCCTTGGCCGGCGACGCCGATTGAGGGCCGGGACGGGGCCGAACAATGAAAAGAGCGAGGCGCCTCAGGCGGCCTCGCTCTTTTTGATCGGCGCGTCGTACGCGGGCTACTTCAGTTCGCCCTTGTAGATCTTCATCATGTCGCCGAGCAGCTTGAGGGCCTCCGGCTTCGGGCGCTGGAAGGCGTTGCGGCCGATGATGGAGCCGAACCCGCCGCCGTCGCGGATGGCGCGGGCCTCATCCAGCACGGCGTTGGCGTCTTCCTTGGCCGCGCCGCCGGAGAAGATGACCACCCGCCGGCCGCCGAAGGCGGCCTGGGTCATGTGCCGGACGCGGTCCGTCAGGGTGCTGATCGGGATCTGGTACTTGTCGTAGACCTTCTTGGCCTCCGGCTGCTCGAGGTGCTCGGTGGAGAGCGTGATCTTGATGATGTGGGCGCCGAGCTGGGCCGCGATCTGGGCGGCGTAGGCGGTGACGTCCACGCCCGTCTCGCCGGCCTTGCTGAGCGCGCCGCCGCGCGGGTAGGACCAGACCACCACGGCCAGGCCGGCGGCCTTGGCCTCCAGGGTCAGTTCCTGGAGCTGTTCGTACTGCAGGCGGCGGTCCAGGGTGCCGGGGTAGATGGTGTAGCCGATGGCCACGCAGCCCAGGCGCAGGGCATCGTCCACGCCGGCCGTGATGGCGCCCAGCGGGTCCTTCTCGTCCTGCAGGACGTCGTGGTTGTTGAGCTTGAGGATCAGCGGGATGTCCCCGGCGTAGTCGGCGGCGACGGCCTCCAGGAAGCCCAGGGGCGCGGCGTAGGCATTGCAGCCGGAATCAATCGCCAGTTGGACGTGGTAGCGCGGGTCGTAGCCGGCCGGGTTGGCCGCAAAGCTGCGCGCCGGGCCGTGCTCAAAGCCCTGATCTACGGGCAGGATCACCAGTTTGCCGGTGCCGGCCAGGTAGCCGGAGTTCAACAGGCGCGCCAGGTTGGTCAGGGTGCCCGGATTGTCGCTCCGGTACCAGGACAGAATTTCTTTCACGCGTTCAGTAGCCATAAATTGACTCCTTATCGGAATTTGGTGCGGGGCCAAACGGCCTAAGTATAACCCGCCTTGTCCGGCTTGGCGACTGACGAAAGTCAATAGGCTGGGCCCAGGTCAGGGCGCCTTGCGGCGCACCCGCAGGACCGCGATCTTGGTGGCATGGTTGAACGGCGCGGGGTCGGCCGGCAGGGCGCGGACCGTGGTCTCCGGATAGCCCGCGCAGTCGGGCGGGGCCGGGATCAAGGCTTCGATGGATAGATAGCCGTCGGCGCACAGGGCCTCGAGCACCCGCAGGTAATCGGCGCCGCTCACGAACAGGGCGTTGTTGACGGCCACCAGCCGGCCGCCGTCAGCGGCCAGCGGCCGGATCTTGTTGATCAGCCGGCCGCTCTCGGCCACCAGGTCCACGCGCCCGCCGGCCGTGGCCGAGAAGAAGGGCGGGTCCAGCAAGACGCAGTCGAAGCGCGCCTCGGCGCGGCGCAGGCGGGCGACCGCGCTGAAGAAGTCGGTGGCCAGAAAATCGGCGGCCCGGATGGGGAAGCCGTTCAGGGTGTAGGAGGCCTTGGCCACGTTCAGAAAGGCGCGGCTGCGGTCCAGTTGGACCACCCGGGCTGCGCCGCCGGCCAGGGCCGCCACCCCCAGGCTGCCGGTGTAGGCGAAAGCGTTTAAGACCGCCTGGCCGGCCAGGTGCTCGCGCGCCCAGGCGCGCAGGGCGCGTGTGTCCAAATAGAAGCCGGTGTCCTGGTTCAGGCCCAGGTCCAGGGCGTAGCGCACGCCGGCCTCGCGCAGGCGCGTGTCCGGCGCGGCACCCCACACCACCTGGCCGCGCCGCTCGGCCTCCGTGGTTCCGGCGCGCGCCTTGGCGAAGACCCCGGCCAGCCAGGGCAGCTGCGCCAGGTAAAACGCCTGGGCCAGCGCCAGGGCCGGCTGGCCGGCCGAGGCCGGCCGGGCATAATTATGCAGGACCAGCGTGCGGGCGTAGACCTCGGCCGTCAGCTCGGGCCAGCCCTCGACGAAGCCGTTGAACAGCCGCCAGCCGCCGGTGTGCGCGGGGTCCTCGGCCAGCCGGGGCGCGCGGGCGGCCAGGGCGGCGGCCAGGCGCGTCGGCAGGGCGTCCGCCGTCGTGGTCATGCCGCGAACACGCCCCGGTAGAGCTGGATCAGGCCGAAGATCAGCAGGGCGCCGGCCGAAATGAAGTTGAGGCCGCGCACCAGGCGCGGGTCCAGGCGTTGGGCGGCGGCGAAGAGCACGATGAAGCCGGCCGTGCCCGCGATCAGGGTCAGGTAGAAGCCGCCCAGGAAGGCGGCCGGCAGCCAGGGCGCGGCCCGCCAGGCCTCCAGCAGCAGCGGCCCGCCGACGACGCTCCAGAACAGCCAGGGATTGGGGTTGAGCAGGTTCATCAGCGTGCCCTGGATCAGGTTGAGCTGGGCGCCTTCGCCGCGCACGGCCAAGGCCGGGGCGGTGCGCGCCAACCGCCAGGCGCCCCAGGCCAGGTAAAGCAGGAAGAACCCGCCGGCGATTTGCAGGCCGCGCAGCAGCGCCGCCGGCGCCTGCGCCAGCACGATCACCACCAGGCTGACGATTGGGCCGTCGCTGAGCAGCGGGACCAGGGCCAGGGGCAGGGCGCGCCGGGCGCCCAGCCGGAGGCTCTGGGTGAGCAGGTAAGCCAGAAACGGCCCGGGTGAGACCGAGGCCGAGAAGCCCAGCGTGAGGCCTTGCAGGAAGTAAAGCATTCGGGCCTACAGCAGCTTGTAATACACGACCGTGGGCTGGAGGCTGCCATCGGCGACGCGCGCATACTGCGGGATGACGCCGGCTTTCTGCCAGCCCAGGCCGGCGTACAGCTGTTCGGAAGGCTCGCCCAGGAGCGTATCGAGCACCAGCGTCGTCCGGCCCAGTGCGCGGGCGGCGGCCTCCGCGGCCAGCATGAGCGCGCGGCCCAGGCCGCGCCGGCGGAAGCGCCGGTGGACCAGCAGCTTCATGACCTCGGCACGGTGCCAGCCATTGGGGCGCTGGACGAGGTCCAACTGGACGGAGCCGGCCAGGTCCGCGCCGCTCCAGGCCGCCCAGACCAGGCGTTCACCGGCGGCTCGGGCGGCCTGCACTGAGCGCCAGTAGGCCAGGGCCTCCGCCGGCGCCAGCGGCGGCAGGTAGCCCACCGAGGCGCCGGCGGCCACCGCGTCGATGAGCAGGTCGGCGAAGGCCGGCGTTTCCACGCTGGCGTCCGTGTCCGTCAGTTGCTGGAGGGCAAAACCGGGCGGGGTCATGGGCGCACCACGGCCGCCAGGTCCAGGGCCTGGAACTCGATCAGCCGGCCTTGCTCGTCCAGCACCATCAAACGCGCCTCCGATTGGTCGATCAGGGTCAGCGGCCCGGTCAGCCCGCCGTCCGGCCAGCCCAGCGCCTCGGCCGCCGCCGGCTGTTTGAGCAGCAGGTGGACGCGCACCGGCGCGCCGCCGCCGAAGGCTGGCGAGACGGCCGGGTAGACGAAGACGGCGAACACAAACAGGCTGATGGCCGCGCACACCGCCGCCAGGCTGCTGCCCAGCCAGCCCAAGGCCAACCCGGTGCGCCGGGAGGCCAGGGCCAGGCCCAGCCCGGCCGGCACGGCCAGGGCGATCTGGCTGGCCGCCAGGCCGGCCCAGAAGTTGACGCGGCGTTCGGCCAGCGCGTGGGCCCACGGGGCGTCCCGGCTGGCGCCGGTCAGGATCTGGCCGGCCGCCCAGATGACCACGGCTGTCAGCGCCAGGTCGGCGACGAGCACGAGCAGGATCTGGGCTGGGCGGGGCAGGGGGCCGGCCGCCGGCCGCCGCAAGACCTGCCAGCCGGCCAGGCTGCCGGAGAAGACCAGGGCCGTCAGCGCCAGGTAGAGCAGGCCGGTGGCCAGAAAGCGGGCCTGCACCAGATTCAGGTTGGCCACGCCAAAGCCCGCCAGGTACATGTTGACGACCAGGTAGCCCACCACGTAGGCGGCCCCCACCGCCAGGCCGGCCGCTTGGGCCAGCCGGCTGAGGGCTTCGGCCACAGACAGGGAGTTTGCAGGAGTCAGCATGGGCCGCGCTTTCACAACTGAGCAGGGCGAGTATAACCGCGAGCCGGGCCGGCTGGCAACGGACAGGCCGGCGGGCCGTAGCCATAAGGGCAGGGGGACAGCCGGCCCAGGATTTGTTATCATAGGGCGCGTTATCCTGGAACCTGGACTATGTTGGAGCATACCCTGACGACCCCGCACATTTACCTGGCCCGGCACGCCACCCCGGATTGGAGCCGCACCGACCTCCCCTACCACCTTCCGCCGGGGCCGCCGCTGGTGCCGCAGGGCGAGGCCGAGGCCGCCGAACTGGGCCGCTTCCTGCGCGAGGTCGCCGTGGCCCGCATCCTGGCCAGCCCGCTCGAGCGGGCGCGCCGCACGGCCGAAATCGCGGCGGCGGTGGCCGAGGTGCCGGTGCAGGTGGACGAGGCCCTGGCCGAGTGGCGGCCGGAGGAGACGGTGGAGCACATCCGCACCCGCTTCTGGCCGGCCTGGGAGCGTGGGGTGGCCCAAAGCCTGCCGGCCGGCCCCATCGCCTGGGTCACGCACGGCGGGCCTATCGGGTTCTTCCTGGAGACGCTGGGCCTGCCCAAGGATACCCTGGCCTATTACCGGCGCCTCTTCGACCGCAGCAATCCCGTCCCGCCGGCCGGCGTCTGGAAGGCCACCCGGCCGGCCTCCGGCGAGCCCTGGGACGTGAGCCTGGCCTTTGTGCCGGAAGCCTACCGGCGCCGGCTGGTGGTGTAGCGGCGCCGCGCGCATCGAAATAAAAAGACCTGCCGGCTGGGGCAGGTCTTTTTGGTTGGAGCGCGGGCCGGCCGCTTACTTGCCCTTGAGCTTCTGCACCAGCGCGACGTAGCTCTCCATCGCGGTGTCTTTGGCCTGCCCCTTCAGCTTGGCCCAGGCGTCATACTTGGCCCGGCCGACGAAATCCAGCCCGCCCGGCCGCGACCCCTTCACGTCGCCGGAGGTGGCCTGCTTGTACAGGGCGTAGAGCTGGAGCAAGGTCTGATCGTCCGGCCGCTTGGCCAGGGATTGCGACTCCGCCGCGGCCTTCTCGAAACTGGCTTTCAAATCGGTGGCCATGCAGTGCTCTCCTTGAAAAAGGACGGGAACGCTTACTTCAGCGCGGCCTCCACCACTATGCGCACCTGGGCCAGCGCGTCGTTCAGGCGCGAGGGGTCCTTGCCGCCGGCCTGGGCCAGGGTGGGCTTGCCGCCGCCGCTGCCGCCCACCAGCGCGGCCACGGTCTTGACGATCTTGCCCGCGTCCAGGCCCCGGTAAACCAGGTCGTCGGTGACGGCCGCGATCAGGCTGGGCCGGCCGTTGACCACCGAGCCCAGCACCACCACCCCGGACGGGACGCGCTGGCGGAAGCGGTCCGTCATTTCGCGCAGGGTGTCCATATCGGCGTTGGTCAGGGCGCCGGCCAGCACCGGCACTTCCTTCACTTTATCGATCCGGCCCAACAGGGCTTCCAGCTCGCGCTGGGCCAGTTCGCGGCGCAGGCGCCCGATCTCCTTCTGGGCGGACTGGGACTCGTCCAGCAGGGCCAGCACCTTGCGGTCCAGCTCCTGGGGCGTGGTCTTGAGATAGCTGGCCGCGTTCTCCAGGGTGCCCAGGCGCTGCTGGATCAGGTCCAGCGCGCCGCGCCCGGTGACGGCCTCGATGCGGCGGATGCCGGCCGCGGCCGCCTCCTCGCTGACGATGATGAACGGGCCGATGTCGGCGGTCTCGGGCACGTGCGTGCCGCCGCACAGCTCGAAGCTGAACAAGTCCGGCTCGCCGATCTGGATGGTGCGCACCACTTCGCCGTATTTCTCGCCGAACAGGGCCATGGCGCCGGCGCCGATGGCCTTCTCGCGCTCCATGTACTCCACCCGCACCTCGTAGTTGGCCAGGATGGCCTCGTTAACCGAGCGGGTCACGGCCGCCAGCTGCTCCTGGGTGAGCATGCCGGAGTGGGTGAAGTCAAAGCGCAGGCGGTCCGGGGCCACCAGCGAGCCGGCCTGGCGGACGTGCTCGCCCAGGACGTAGCGCAGCTCGGAGTGGAGCAGGTGGGTGGCGGTGTGGTTGCGCATGATGTCCCAGCGCCGGTCTTCGTCCACGTGCGCGTGGGCGGCGTCGCCCGCCCGCGGCGTGCCTTCCAGCACCTGGCCGACGTGCACCACCACGCCGGCCGCCGGCCGGCGCACCTCGTCCACGCGGATTTCCCAGGCCGGCTCTTCCGCGCCGGGCGGGAAGTGCGCCAGGTGGCCGGTGTCTGTAATCTGCCCGCCGGAGGCAACGTAGAAGCAGCTGCGGCCCAGGATGACCTCCACCTTGTCGCCGGCCCGGGCGGTGTTGACGCGCTGGCCGTCCTTGACCAGGGCCAGCACCGGCTCCTCGACCAGGGTCTCGTTGTACGGGTCGTACTCCACGCCCTCCGGGCCGAGCCGCCCGTCGGCCTGCAAGTCCTGCAGGATGGCGCGGAAGACGGCCACGTCCTCGCCGCCCAGCGGGCCGACCTCGGTGCGCGAGGCCTCGGCGTGCTCCTCGCGCGCCTGGGCGAAGCCGGCCTCGTCCACCTTCAGGCCGCGCTCCAGGGCGATATCGCGCGTGATCTCCAGCGGCAGGCCGTAGGTGGCGTACAGGTTGAAGGCCGTCTCGCCGCTCAGCGTGGTCTGGCCGTGCTCGGCCAGTTCGGTCAGCAGGGCGCTCAGGTTGGCCACGCCCATGTCCACGGTCTTCTGGAAGCGCTCCTCCTCCTGGGTGAGGGTGCGCTGAATGCTGGCCTGGTGCTTGACGATCTCGGGGTAGATGCCGCCGTAGTGCTCCACCACCGTCTCGGCCACGCGGGCCAGGAAGGGCCCCTCGAAGCCGATCTTGCTGCCGAAGCGGGCCGCGCGCCGGATAACCATCCGGCAGACGTAGTTGCGGCCGACGTTGCCCGGGATCACGCCATCCCCGATCAGGAAGGTGGCGGCCCGGACGTGGTCGGCGATGACGCGGTAGGCTGTCAGGTGCTGGCGGCGCTCGGCCTCGCTGTGGCCGGCCAGCTCCTGGATGCGCGCCATGATCGGCGCGAACAGGTCGGTGTCGTAGGAGTTATCCACCCCCTGGACGATGGAGGCGATGCGCTCCAGGCCCATGCCGGTGTCCACGCCCGGCTTGGGCAGGGGGGTGCGCGTGCCGTCCGGGGCCTGGTTGTACTGCATGAACACCAGGTTCCAGATCTCGAGCATGCGGTTGTCCGGGTTGTCGTCCAGCTGGACCTTCAGCTCGTCGGCCGGCGGGAGGCCGTCCTGCGGGCGCCAGTCGTAGTGGATCTCGGCCGTCGGCCCGCACGGGCCCACGTCCGCCATCTGCCAGAAGTTGGTCCGGTCGCCCAGCTTGGCCACGCGCTCGGCCGGCACGCCGATCTCCTCGGTCCAGATGCGGTAGGCCTCGGCGTCGTCCTGGTGGACGGTGAAGAACAGCCGGTCGGCCGGCAGGCCGTAGACCTTGGTGACGCAGTCGTAGGCGAAGCGGCAGGCCTCGCGCTTGAAGTAATCGCCGAACGAGAAGTTGCCCAGCATCTCGAAAAAGGTGTGATGGCGCGGGCTGGGGCCGACGTTCTCCAGGTCGTTGTGCTTGCCGGAGACGCGCATGCACTTCTGGGCGGTGACCGCCCGGTTGTACGGGCGCCGGTCGGTGCCCAGGAAGACGTCCTTGAACTGCACCATGCCGGCGTTGGTGAACAGCAAGGTCTGGTCGCCGCCGGGCACCAGCGACGAGGAGGGCACAATGGCGTGGGTGTGTTCGGCGAAGAAATCCAGGAAGGCCTGGCGCACTTCCGCGCCCGTCATCTTAGGCGAGGCCGCTTTGGCCCCGCTTTTGGGCGTAAGGGTCTTTTTAGGCATAACGTGCTCCACGGGTCGATGTCGGAGAGCGATTATACGCCAGAACAGGGGGCGGGAAAAACGTTTGTCTGAGGTAAAATGCCCGGACATCCACGCTTTTCGAGAACCCTATGACCCTAGACGAGCAAGTGGCCCTGCTGATGCAGGGCACCGAGTACGGCGACGAACAACTCAAGCAGACCATGGCCCGCGAGCTGCGCGAGCGGCTGGCCGAGGCGGCCACCGCCGGCCGGCCCCTGCGCGCCTACTGCGGCTACGACCCGACCTCCAAGGACCTGCACCTGGGGCACACCATCTCCATGCGCAAGCTGCGCCAGTTTCAGGACCTGGGCCACGAGGTCACCTTCCTGATCGGCTCCTACACGGCCCTGGTGGGCGACCCCTCGGACAAGAACAAGGCGCGCCCGATCCTGACCCAGGAGCAGGTGGCCGACAACGCCCGGACCTATGCCGAGCAGGCCTTCCGCATCCTGGACCCCCAGCGGACGCGCGTGCGCTACAACGGCGAGTGGCTGTCCGAGCTCTCGCTGCTGGACCTGATCCGGCTGGGCCAGAATTTCACGGTGCAGCAGTTCCTGGTGCGCGAGAACTTCGCCAAGCGGATGGAGGCCGGCGAGCCGATCTTCCTGCACGAGACGTTCTACGCCCTGATGCAGGGCTACGACGCCGTGGCCATGCAGACCGACGTGCAGGTGGGCGGCTCCGACCAGCTGTTCAACATCATCGTGGCTGGACGCAAGCTCCAGGAAGCCCTGGGCCAGCGGCCGCTGGTGGGCATCATCCACGGCATCCTGCCCGGCACGGACGGCGTCAAGCGCATGTCCAAATCGACGGGCAACGTCATCCCCATCAACACCACGCCCGAGGACATGTACGGCAAGGTGATGTCCATCCCGGACTTCGCCATGCCCATCTTCTTCCGGCTGGTAACCCGCTTCACGCCGGCCGAGATTGAGGCCTTCGAGCGCGGCCTGGCCGACGGCAGCCGGCACCCGCGCGACGTCAAAATGGCGCTGGCGCGCGAGATCGTGGCCATCTACCACGGCGAAGCGACGGTCGCGGCGGCCGAGGCCCACTTCCAGGCCGTCTTCCAGAAGCACGCCCTGCCGGACGAGATGGAGACCCTCACGGTGGACGGCGCGCCCGCGCTGGCCGAATTCCTGGCCCAGCACAAGCTGGCGGCCTCCAAGAGCGAGGCCCGGCGGCTGATGGAGCAGGGCGGGGTGAAGGTGGCCGGCCAGCCCGTCACCGACGTGACCGCCCGCCTGGAGTTCGCGGGCGAGGCCGTCGTGCAGGTGGGCAAACGCAAGTTCGTCAAGGTCGTACGCGGCCAATCCTGACCCGCGGCCACGAGTTTCACGAAGTCGTCCGAATTCCACGGCCGTCGTGTAATTCGTCTCGTTTCGTGCCATTCGCGGCACGCCGGAGACGATGCTGAACCAGGCCCTCAACCCGCCCACGGCTCCGCCGGTCGGGCTCTATCTCCTCATCCTGGCCCTGGCGCTGATGGCGGCCGGCTACGTGCTGTACCGCCGCTGGCAATCGCGCCGCGAGCTGGTGCGCCGGCTGGCCGAGCTGAGCCGGCTGGCCGACCTCGGCCGGGCCATCCTGGCCGCCCAGCTTGACTCCGCCCGCCTGGCCGAACTGATCTACCAGCACGCCAGCCAGATCGTCGACGCCAATTTCTTCCAGCTCGGCCTGTTTGAGGGCGACCGCTACCGGATGCTGATCTGGGTGCTGGACGGCCAGCCGCGCCCGCCCCTGACCGTGCAGCTGCCGCCGGATTCGCCCGGCATCGTCGGCTGGCTGCGTGACAGCCGCCAGCCGCTGCTGGTGCGCGATTTCAACACCGAGATGGAGCGCCTGCCGGCCCGGCCGCGCTACGTGGCCCAGGACCCGCCGCGCTCCGCCATCTTCGTGCCGCTGCTGGCCGGCGAACGCGCGCTGGGTGCGCTGTCTATCCAGAGCCGCCGGCCGGCCGCCTTCTCCGAGGAACACCTGCGGCTGGTCTCAATCATGGCCAACAATGCCGCGGCCGCGCTGGAGACCGCGCGCCTGTTCGAGCAGACCCAGCGCCGCGCCGCCCAGCTCCAGCTGCTGGCCGAGGTCGCCCGGCGCATCAACGTGCTCCAGCCGCTGCCGGCCTTCTATCGCCAGGCGGTGGAGCTGGTGAGCGAGCAGTTTGGCGAGTACCTGGTCAGCCTGTTCAGCCTGGAAGAGTCCGGCCTGCGCCTGGCGGCCACCACCCGCGCCGATTGGCGCGGCCAGGCCCTGGTGGTGCCGCTGGGCGCCGGGCCGGTGGGGGAGGCGGCGGCCCAGCGGCGCACCGTCATCGTCGAGCATCTCCCGGAGGATGAGCTGCAGGGCGCGCCGGCCGGCCGGCTGAGCGA
>JAEURL010000036.1 GCA_016789165.1 Anaerolineales bacterium
GAAGTAGCGCAGGACGCCGGCGCGCGTCCGCTCCACCAGTTCGGTCATGGCCAGCGAAGTCAGATTCTTGGAGTGCGGGTTGCCGAAGACGCCGCGCACGAGCAGCAGCATGTGCTCACGCAGCTGCGCTTCCGCGTACAGTGCGCCGCCGGTGTAATCGAGATAGACATGCTGCTGCCGGTCCAGGCGGGCGTATTCCGTGGCGCGCAGTTGGTCGAGCCGGCGGGTGGTGTCGTAGGCGGGGTAGGCCTGGCGGAAAGCGGCGAAGGCCGCTTCCAGCGTCTCCGGCGGCGGCCGCAGGTCGATGGGGACGGGGGCGGTGGTGAGCATGGCCGGGCCTCCTGTTCAGCGCCAGTTGATGAGAGTCACCCCGCCCAAGGCGAGCACGAGGCCCAGCGCTTGGGCGGGGGTGAGGGTCTCACGGTAGAAGATCACGCCGGCGGCCAGCACGACGATGGCATACAGCGCCGTCTGCCAGGCGCCCAGGGCGCTCAGCTGCCAGCCGGAGGTGAAAGCGTAGGTGAAGAAAACGATCTGGAGCAGGTACAACCCCACGGCCCCCCACAGCCAGGGGCTGCGCATGGCCTGGCCCAGGTCATTGCGGGCCGTGGCCTGTTTGAGGCAGATATCGGCCACGGCTACGGCGATAACGGCCAGGCCGACGATCAAGCTCTGGGTGAGCCTGGCCGCCGGGAGGGCATTGGTAAGGGCCGGCATGGCGGCGCTCACCGGCGTCGGCGGGGTGAGTGACAGCGGCGTTGGCGGGGGTGAGCGTCCATTTCCGGCCTCCTGTGGGTCAATGGGAGACAGGATAGGCGGAGTGGACCGCCGGCGCATCGGGGGCGGCACCCTATATTGAAATGGGGCGGCCCCCATATTTAGCTGACGGCCGTTATGTTGGTTTGGTGGTGGACTGGGTGCGGGCGAGGTGGGCCGCCGCCTCGCGGGAATGGACGTTGAGCTTGGTGAGGATGGCGCCGACGTGATGTTCAGCGGTCTTGGTCGAGATGTGCAAGCGCGCCGCGATCTCGCCGTTGGTCAGGCCCTCGCCGAGCAGGGCCAGGATTTCCACCTGCCGCTCCGTGAGGCCGAACGGATTCTCGCGTGTGGCGGCCCGCGGTCCTTTGGGCACCCGGGCGGCGCCGGCCGCACGCATGTGATCGCGCAGCTGGGCGGCGGCGGGGCGGGCGCCGAGCCGGTCCAGGAGCGCCAGCGCCATGACCTGCGCGGCGTGATCGCCCTCGGCCAGGGCGCGGGCCTGCTCGAAAGGACAAGCCCGCTGGTCCCATTCCGCCGCGGCCGCGCGCCAATCGCCGGCCAGGTGATGGGCATAGGGCGCCGCCAGCCCGGCCACGGCCGGCGGCTGCTCGCCGGCGCGCCACAGCCAGTAGGCGGCCTCGCCGCCAAACCAGGCGTGCTGCTGGGCGGCCGCCCGGGCGGACACGGCGCGCGCTTCTGCCAGCGCCCGGCCGCGGTCGCCGGCCAGCCAGGCGGCCTCGGCCCGCGCCGTCTGCACCAGGCTCAAACGCTGCACGGTTTGACTCTGCTGGGCCAATTCCAAGGCTTCATCTAACAGCGGCCAGGGATCGGCCTCCCCCTGGCGGGCGCGCAGCCGGCCCAGCGCCACGAGCGCCGGGATGCGCCCGATGGCCGTGACCCCGGCCCCGTGCCGGGCCTCGTCCGCCAGCCGCTCCGCTTCGGCCCAGCGGCCCAGATACACAAAGGTCAGCGCCTGCCAGCCGGCCATGTACTTCCCCAGGAAGTCGAGGTCGCGGTCGCCGGTGTAGGCCCGCCCCTCCTGCAGGTAGGCCGCGGCGTCGCGCAGGGCGAAGACCTCGCACGAGATCGAACCGAGGTTGGCGAAGACGTTGGCGACCCCGAACTCCCACTCGATCGACCGGGCCACGGCCTGGGCTTTCTCCAGCAGCGCGCGCCCGCGCGGGTAATCCAGCACCAGCCAGGCCGCCCCAACTGTGGTGTACGCCCGCGCCAGGATGGCCGGCTGGTTGAAACGCTCGGCCAGCTCCACGGCCTGGCTGCCGCAGGCGATGGCCCCGGCGCAGTCGCGGTTGAGCATCAACAGATGCGCCTGGGTCCGCTGAGCCCAGGCCAGCTCCGGGCCGGGCGGCAGGGCCTGCAGCAGGTCCAGGGCGGACTGGCTGGCCTGTTGGGCCTGGGCCGGCTGGCCGATGTTGAGCAGGGTCACGGCCAGGCGCGCCTGGCTGAGGCCCTCCTGCGCGCGGCCGGCCGCGGCCTGCCAGGCCTGAATGGCCTGCCGCCGGACCGCCACGCTCTCCTCCAGCGCGCCCAGGGTGTGCAGTTCCTCGGCATAGGCCTCCAGCCAGCCGGCCCGCTCGCGGGGCGCGGCCTGGTCCGCAAAACGCAGCGCCAGGCGGTAGAGCGCGGCCGCCTCGCGGTGGGCGCCGGCGCTGGCGGCCTGCCGGGCGGCCGCCGGCGCGTGGGTCAGCGTGGCCTCCACTTCGCCGGCGGCTTCGGCGTGATAGGCCAGCCGGCGCAGATCGCCGCGCGCGGCCGGCGCGGCCTCCAGGGCCGCCAACGTCAAGCGGTGGAGGGCCAGCCGGTGGACGGGCGAGAGCGACTCAAAGACCGCCTGCCGCGCCAGCTCGTGCCGGAAGGCCAGCAGATTGCCGTGGGCCACCACCATGCCGGCGGCCAGGCATTCCTCGCTGGCGCCGGCCTCGGCGCCGGTCACCTCCGCCAGCACCTGCGGTTCGATGCGCGGCCCGATGACGGCCGCGGCCTGCAGCACGGCCAGCGCGGAGGGCGAGAGCCGCGCGGCGCGGGCCAGCACGGCGTCCCGCACGGTGGCCGGGATGCCGCCGGCCTGGTTGGCCACGACCTCGGTGATGAAGAAAGGGTTGCCGCCCGTCTGGCGGTGGAGCTGCACGGGATCGAGGGTCCGGCCGCCGGCCAGGGTTCGGGCGGCGTGCTCCGAGAGGGGCGCCAGCGGCAGCCGGCGGACCGCGGACGAAGTGGCCAGGTCGCCCAGCATCACGCGCAGGGGGTGCGTCGGGCCCAGCTCGTCGTCGCGATACGTCAGCACGATCAGGGCCTGCGTGCGCGTGACGCGGCGGCCCAGGAACTTGAGCAGATCGAGCGTGGCCTCGTCCGCCCAATGGACGTCTTCAAAAACCGCGATGGTCAGGCGCCGCTGGAGCTCGGCCAGGACCGCTGTGAAGATGGCGGTGCGCGGGGGGCCGGCCTCGAGCAAGGCCGGCAGTTCGTCCGGGAAGTGCCCGGCCATATCGTACAGCGGCCCGAAGGGGCGCGGGGTGAAGAGCGCGTCGCAGGCGCCCCACAGCACCCGCGCGCGCGCGGTCTGGCGGCGGACAAAGTGATCGACGAGCGTGCTCTTGCCCAGGCCGGCCTCGCCGCTGACGAGGACGAGGCGGCCGCTGCCGGCCGCCGCTTCGGCCAGGGCGGCCGACAGACTCTGCAGGTGTGGTTCGCGTTCCAGCAGATTCACCGGGGGGATTGTAGAGAACACCCGGCGGCCCGTCAACGCCGCTTGCGGCGGGACAATAAGCGGTGAGGGCCGCCCAGCGCGAATGGCAGCTCGGCCCGCGCGTGAATTGCGCAGCGGCTGAGCCGCTAAAGCGGCCGGTTGAATCAGGTATACTCAACGCCGCCGGCCTGGCGCTTCAAGCGATAGGCCGCCTCACAGGAGACCGCCCGCATGGAATTCACCGCGAACGCCGCCGGCCCGGCCATGATTGTCGGGCTGGCCGGCAACCTGGACGTGGCCGCCGCGCAGCCGGTCACCGATTTCCTCAACCGGCAAATGGAGGCCGGCCACGTCAAACTGGTGGCCGACCTCAGCCAGTTGACCTATGTCAGCAGCGCCGGCCTGCGCGTGCTGCTGGCCGCCGTAAAAGAAGCCCGCCGGCGGGGCGGCGACGTGCGCCTGGCCGCCGTCCGCTCCGAGGACGTGAACAAGGTCCTGCGGATGAGCGGCTTCAGCAATATCCTGCGCGTTTATCCCGATACGGCCGCCGCGGTCGCCAGCTACACCGAACAATCCAGCCCGGCTTAGAGGAACCTGACCGGCCGCTGGGCCTGGCGATGGAGGCGCAGCCGGCCGCTGGCCGGCGCCGCGGCCGCCCACGCCGGCGGGCTCAGCCGCCGCGCTGAGGCGGCGTCGCAGGCGTCGCCGACGCCGTCACTGTCCGCATCCTCCTGGCCGGCGTTGGCGACGCTCGGGCAGTTGTCCTGGTCGTCGGCCCAGCCATCCCCGTCGCTGTCGTTTACGGCCCCGCCGCCGCTGTCGCAGGCATCCCCCACGCCGTCGCCGTCCGTGTCCTCCTGGCCGGCGTTGGCGACGCTCGGGCAGTTGTCGAAGGTGTCGGACCAGCCATCGCCGTCCGCGTCATCACTGCTGCCGCCGCCGCCGCCGGCGGCGCTGTCGCAGGCATCCCCCACGCCGTCGCCGTCCGTGTCGTCCTGGCCGGCGTTGGCGACGCTCGGGCAGTTGTCAAAGGCATTGGACCAGCCGTCGCCGTCCGCGTCATCACTGCCGCTGCCGCCGCCGCTGGCGGCGCTGTCGCAGGCGTCGCCGAGGCCGTCGCCGTCCACATCCTCCTGGCCGGCGTTGGCGATGGTCGGGCAGTTGTCGAAGCTGTCAGACCAGCCGTCGCCGTCGGCGTCGTCGCCCTGGTCACAGGCGTCGCCACGGCCGTTGCCGTCCGCGTCAGCCTGATCGGCGTTGGCCGTGAAGGGGCAGTTGTCGAAGCTGTCGGACCAGCCGTCGTCGTCGCTGTCGGCCTCGCCAAAGGAGCAGGCGCCGGTGTGGGGGTCATACGCCCCGCCGGCCACCAGGCACGCCAGCTCCAGATCGGCCGCGGCCACCAGGCACGCGCCGCTGCCCGGCTCAAAGGCGCCGCCGGCCTCGGCGCACAGGGCGGCGGCCTCCAGTTCCGCCTCGGCTTCGATAGCGTCCAGCACGTCGTCCGGGAACGGCTCATACAGCTCGTCCAGGTGCTTCAACTCTTCGTAAGCGGCCTGGAGGGCCTCGGCCTCGTAATAGTCGGCCTCCTCCGGCACCACCTCCACCTCGGTCTCGGTCACCACGAAAATGCCGGGGTCAATTTTGGCCGGCCGCTCACCGGCCCACGCGATGGGGAGCGGCCGGCCTGTTTCACCGGGCAGCCGGCTCGTCCCCTTGGGCCGGTGGATCTCGAAAACGCCGCGCTGGACCACCTGGCCAGCGGCATAGACCTCCACCTGATAGCGTCCCTCCGGGAACTGGGCGCCGGGCTTGACAGCCAGGGTCTTCACCCGCAGTTGTTTGTGCGCTGGGCCGGAGGGCGGCACCGCGAACTTGGCCACCGGCAGCGGGATGTCCTGGTCGTTCAGTTTCAAGGTTTCGGTGAAGGCCAGCGCCTGGGCGCCATTGGCCACGCCAAAGGCGTACAGCACCTTGGGGGCCGCCACCGGGAAAGCGAAGGCCGGCGCCAGGATCTCGTTCTTCTTCGAGTCATAGTCCGCGCCGAAGATGATCTGCTCGACCACGGTGCCGGCCAGCGTGCTGCCGGGCTGGGCGGTGCGCGAGAGGTCGAGGGTTTTGCGCGTCGGGTCGAGGGTGGCCGTGGCGGCCGACGGCGCGGCCGGAGCGGTAGGCGAGGCCGGCGGCCGCGTGGTGGCCGCGGCCGGCGGCGCGGTGGCCGCGGCTGGCTCGCTGACTGCCGCGGTGGCGGCCGGCGCCGGGGTGGTGGCCGCGCCGCCGCAGGCGGTGGAGACGAGCCACACGAGCAGCGTGCCGGCCGTGAGGGTCAAACGCCAGTTTTTCATGCGGATCATCCTCTCTGGGGGCGGGCGCAGGCTCACGGCGCCGCGGGGAAAGCCGCGCACACCGAACGGTAGGCCGCGTAATCCGGCACGTACAGGCCCCACTCGGCGCGCGTCAGGTTGCGGCCGGCGCGTTCGCAGGCCAGCGCGCGCAGCGCGGCCGGGTCAAGCGGGCGCACCTGCACGCGCCCGTCCAGCCCGCCGGAAACCAACTGCCGGCCGTCGCCGCTGAAGGCCAGCCGGTAGGCGATATCACGGTGGCTGAGGAGCGCGCCCCCGAGGGGCTGGCGGCTGGCCACGTCCCACAGGCGCACGGTGCCGTCATTGCCGGTCGCGGCCAGCATCCGCCCGTCCGGGCTGAAGGCCACATCCTGCACCTGATCCGTGTGCCCGATCAGGGGCGCCCCGTCCGGCTGGCCGTCGGCGACGCGCCAGAACCGCACCGTGTTGTCGTCGCCGGCCGAGGCCAGCCAGCGGCCGTCCGGGCTGAAGGCGACGTGTTCGACGGCGGCGGTGTGGCCGCGCAGGAGTTGGCCGTGCGGCTGGCCGGCCGGCCAATCGAAGAGGTGGATGGTCTGGTCGCTGGCGGCGGCGGCCAGGAGCTTGCCGTCCGGG
>JAEURL010000009.1 GCA_016789165.1 Anaerolineales bacterium
ACAGATCGGCCAGGCGCAGGCGCGCCGCGCCGCGCTGGAGCGCTCCGGCCTGGGCCGGCAGGTCTGGGTAGTAGCGCGCCACGATGTCGTAGATGAAGGCGTACCGCCAGGCGCCGGCCTGGGCCACGCCCACCGGCAGGATGTTCAGGCTGGTCTGCAGCTCGGTCAAGGCCCGCTCGAAGCGGGTGTTGCTTTCGCGGCTGGTCAGGCGCGCGGCCTTGCGCAGGGCTACGGTGTCCAGCGGCCCTTTCTCCAGCAGCGCCTCGTACACGGCGCGCGCCTCGGCCGTCAGCCGGCCCTCGGCGTACAGCGCCCGGTAGTCCTCCTGGTAGTCGCCGAAGTTCTCGGACAGCGCGTAGAAGGCCGGCAAGACGTCCAATGCCACCAGCGTGGCCTTGCCGCGCAGCAGTTTGGCGTAGAACCAGCGCCGTGCACCCAACATTTGATCTTTCCAGCCCCAGGTGATGTGGCCGGGGTCGTCGTGCGCGTCGGCCACCGGCCGGTCGCCGGCCACCGCCGCCCACAGGCTGGGCAGATCCGCGCCCTTGATGGGCCAGAAGTATGCAAAGCCGCGCTCGTTGACGAAGCGCACCGCCGCCTCGGGCGTGCCCAATGGGCGGGCCAGGTGAAAGGTCCGGGCGCGGTAGGCGCGCCACTGGGCAGCAGCAATGATGGTCATCGGCGTCATCCGGCCGCACAAAATGCGGTAAAGTGAGGGGACACCGCTATTGTACCGAGGACGGGGCGAATGCGCTTTGAACAAGACCTGGCGCTCCTGCGCCAGATGACGAGCGAGCTGGCGGAGTACCTGCTGGCGGACGTGCTCTTCTGGCCGCTGGGCGGCTCGGCCCACTATCCCAAGCTCAGCCTGGGGCAGTATCTGCTCACCCGCGCCCGCCTGGCCGCCGATCAACAGGCGCGGGCCGCGCCGCTCAACCAACAGGCCGACGGCGTCCTGGCACACTGGGCGTCCGCGGCCGAGCGCAAAGCCAGCCAGGAGCTGCCCACCCGCGTGCGGCTGTGGGAGACTTATTTAAACGAGCGGCAGGGGCGTTACGCGGTTGAGGTCACGCAGCGCACTATCGCGGCGCTGCTGCTGGGGCGCTTTCCGGGGTTGGGCGCGACGCCGGAGGCCCGGCGGCTGGAGGCCCTGGATGCCAGCCTGCGCGGCCAGACGGCCGCCGGCGCCTTCGTCTGGGAGGCGGGCCTGCAGCCGGCCTTTCCGGAAGCCGAGTTCTGGTTTCTCTACCGGGCGGCCTGAGACGAGGCGGACTCGGCGGAGCTTGGCGCTGGCAAGTAGACGGCCACTAGGCCGCCTTCCGCCTGCCGGCGCGCCCACACCTGGCCGCCCATCCGGTCGGCGATTGACTTGACCAGGGCCAGCTCCAGGCCCGAGCCGGAGCCGCCCACTCCCAGCGTCTTCTCAAAGAGCCGCGCCACATCGGCCTCGCCCAGGGCCGGGCCGGTATCCGCGACCTCGAAGGCCAGCTGGCCGGATTGATGCGTCACGCGCAGGCGCACCCCGCTGTCGCTGGGGCTGCGCCCGCCGGCCCAGCGCACCAGGCCCATCACCAGCTGGCGCAGCAAATTGGGATCGATGCGCAGGCGCGGCAGGTCCGGCGCCAGGTCCAGCGCCACGCTCACGCGCCGGTCGCGCATGGCGCGGTCCGGGGCGCCGCGCGCGATTTCGGGCAGCGCCGCCGCCAGGTCCACGTCCGCCGGCCGCAGGTCCAGGCCTGACTCGATGCGCACCAATTGGAGTAAGTCAAACAGCCAGTGCTGGATGCGGTCCCACACCGCCGTCTGACGGTAGAGGATGTCGGCCGCGCGCGGGTCCTTGGCGCCCACCAGGGTGTTCAGCTCGGCCATATTGCTGATCGCCTGGGCCAGCGGCAGCTGCAGCTTGCCGGCCGCTTCGGAGAGCAACTGGAAGCGGACATCGTCCAGGCGCTTGAGAACCGTCACGTCGCGGATGATCATCACCCAGCCCTCGGACGGGATGGGCGCCAGGCTCACCACCCATTGAGCCTGGGCGGGGCCGGCCAACTCCACGGTCAGCGGCTCGCTGAGGTTGAGCGTCTGCCAGTTGGCCAGCAGGTTCGTCAACGAGCGCGGCAGGCTCTCGGCCGCCAGCCGGCCGGTCAGATCGTCGCGGCCCAGCAGGCGCGCGGCGGCCGGGTTCACCACTTGCAGGAGGCCGCGCTCGTCGGCCGAGAGGATGGCATCGCCGGTGTAGAGCGTCAGCGCATTGAGCCGCTCGGTGAGGGCGGCCCGTTCCAGCACCAGCTGCCGGTGGGCGGCGGCGCGGGCCACCGCCAACGACAGGACATTCAAAGTCTCAAAGGGTTTGACCAGGAAGTCATAGGCGCCGTCGGCGCGCATGGCGGTCACGGCCGCGTTGAGGGTGCCGTTGCCCGTGATCACCACGACTTCCAGGCGGGGGTCGCGCTGGCGGGCCAGCCGCAGGAGATCCTGGCCGTGCATGGCCGGCATATCCAGGTCGGTCACCAGCACGGCGAAAGCCGGGTCCTGGCCCAGCGCCTCCAGGGCGGGCCGGCCATCGGTGAAGGCCGCCACCAGGTAGCCCTGGCGTTTCAGGTGGGCCTCCATCACGGCCAACAGGGCGGCATCGTCGTCCACCACCAGCACGCGCTCGCGCGTCATCGGCCCCGCCCTTCCCCCACGGCAGTATTCACGCTATGATGCCCAAGCTGCTTCACACGGCGTCCCCAATCCGGACAAGATAAACGATCATAGCACGCTGAAGCGGACGCAGCGCGCGCACGGTCCTGCCATTCATAACCAAAAACTGACCTGCCCGGCGCGCCGGCGCTCGGCCGTCGCCACATTCCGCCACGGATGGGAAAAGCCATGTCCGACCTGATCCTTTACAACCTCAACGCCTACACCTTGGACGACCGCCGCCGCCGCGCCACCGCGCTGGCCATCCGCGACGGGCAGATCGCGGCGGTCGGCACCGAGGCCGAAGCGCGCGCCGTGGTCCCGTACGCCCATTTGCTCGACCTGGGCGGGCGCACGGTGCTGCCCGGCCTGATCGACGCCCACGCCCACTTCGAGTGGTACAGCCTGGGCCTGCGGGCCGTGGACGCCGAGACCGCCACCCTGGCCGAATGCCTGGAGCGCGTGCGCGCCAAGGCCGCGGCCACGCCGGCCGGCCAGTGGATCACGGGCCACGGCTGGAATCAGAACCTGTGGGGCGGCTTCCCCACGGCCGCCGACCTGGACGCCGTCGCGCCCGGGCACCCGGTTTACCTGCGCGCCAAATCCGGCCACGCCGGCTGGGCCAACACCGCCGCGCTCCGGCGGGCCAACCTCACGGCCGGCACACCCGATCCGGCCGGCGGCCAGATCGGCCGCGACGCGGCGGGCCAGCCCACCGGGTTGTTGTTTGAAGAGGCGATGGGCCTGATCGACGTCCACATCCCGCCCCCGACCGAGGAAGAGCTGGCGGACTTGATGCGGCCGGCCATGGAGCAGGCCTGGCGCTGGGGTCTGACCGGGGTGCATGATTTCGACGGCCGGCGCAGTCTGGCCGCCTGGCAGATCCTGCGCGAGCGCGGCCAGCTGGGCCTGCGCGTGGTCAAGACCATCCGCGTGGCCTACCTGGAGCACGCCATCGCCCTCGGCCTGCGCTCGGGCTTCGGCGACGACTGGATCCGGCTGGGCAACGTCAAGGTCTTCCTGGACGGCGCGCTCGGGCCGCGCACGGCCCGCATGCTGGCGCCCTACGAGGGCGAGCCCGAGAACACGGGCATCACGGTCACCGATCCGGAGGAGTTCTACGAGCAGGCTGCGCGCGCGGCCGCGCACGGGCTGGCGATGACCACGCACGCCATCGGGGACAAGGCCAACCACGATCTGTTAAACGTCTACGCCCGGCTGCGCGACAGCGCGGCGGCGCGCGGCGGAGACGGGGCGGCCGGCCAGCCCCAGCTGCGCCATCGCTGCGAGCACGTCCAGGTGCTGCACCCGGACGATTACCCGCGCCTGGGCCAGCTGAACGTGGTCGCGTCCATGCAGCCGATCCACGCCACCAGCGACATGCTGATGGCCGACCAATTCTGGGGCGCCCGCGCGGCCGGCGCCTACGCCTGGCGCACCCAGCTGGCGGCCGGCGCCGTGCTGGCCTTTGGCAGCGACGCGCCAGTGGAGAGCCTCAATCCATTCCTGGGCTTGCACGCCGCGGTCACCCGCCGCCGCGCCGACGGCTCGCCCGGCCCGGACGGCTGGTATCCGCCCCAGCGGCTGAGCGT
>JAEURL010000089.1 GCA_016789165.1 Anaerolineales bacterium
CGTGCTCGCGTTGGTGGTGCGCGAAACCGTCTCGGCCGAGCTCGCGGCCGCCCCGGTGTATACCTTCGTCCCAGATGCCGGCCTGACGACCGAGGCCGAGGTGCCGGTGACGCCGGGCGCGCCGGCCGTCCCGGGGCTGGGGCCGTTCAACCTGCCGCGCTGGCTGGCCGCCGCGGAGCTGGAGACGTCCGAGCCGCCCGCCGGGCTGGCGGTGGAGGCGGAGGCTACGGCGGCGGCGCCGGTGACCGTCCTGGCCCCGCTGAGCTTTCGCCTTTTCCTGCCGGCGGCACTGCTGGACTACACGCCGCCGCCCCGCCAGCCGGAGCCGTTCTTGCAGGTCACCGGGCCGGAGACGGGTGAGTGGCCGGCCGAGGCGCCGACGATGTCGTTGAGCCGGCTGGGCCTGCACGCCCTGGGGCCGCGGGACCCCGACATCATCGAGTTCATCCGCCGGGCCAAGCCGCGGGTGGTGAAATCGGTCGGCTTCTTTGAGTTTCTGGCCGAGGTCAAGCAGATCTCGCCCGAGACCGTCACCATCGGCCGGAACTACGGGCAGGACGAGTCGGTCGTCAACGCGCAGGACCCGGCCGAAGCCGCCGCCGCCTACATCCAGGCCAGCCTGGCCACCTATCAGGCCAATCCCCTGGTGGATTACTGGGAGGGCTGGAACGAGTTCGTCTACACCTCGCCGGACCAGCTGCGCTGGTACGCCGCGTTTGAAGCCGCCCGGGCGTGCCAGATGCAGGCCCTCGGCTTCCGAGCCGCCGTCGGCGGCTTCGCGGTGGGCTGGCCCAACACGTATCCGGAGATGGAGCTCTTCCTGCCAGCGCTGGAGGCCGCCCACGCCTGCAATGGCCTCTTCCATCTGCACGAGTACAACCGGCCGCTGATGCAGTGCGCGGTGCGCACCGGAGAGGCCAACCTGATCCCGGGGGCGCCGGCCCTGACCGTGCCGGCCGGCCCGCTGACGTTCCGCTACCGCTTCTGGTACGAGGGCTTGCTCAAGCCGCGCAATCTGGGGGACCTGCCGCTGGTGATCAGCGAATACGGCATCGACGCCGTGCCGCCCATCAGTTGTCCGGAGCCGGATCCCCAGAACTGGCGCACCTGGAAGGACCTCAGCGGCTGGTGGCAGCAGCAGGGCTACGGCGCGGACGGGCCGGCCGCCTACGTGAACCAGCTGGCCTGGGCGGACCGCGAGATGCGCTTCGACGCCTACGTGGTTGGCGCCACCATTTTCACCGCCGGCGCTCTGGACAGCGGCGACCAATGGAACGCGCACGACATCCACGACGTCTTAAAGCCATTAGCGCGCTATCTCGTCTCCCAGCACTGAGTCAACCTATGCCCGCCAGGCTCCATCTCCGGGCCGGCGCGTGGCTCGCCGCCGCCGGCCTGATGCTCCTGGCCGCCTGCGCGGCGCCGCCGTCCCAGCCGCCCGCCACGGCCCAACCCGCGGCCGCCGTCCCAACCGCCAGCCCCGCCGCGGCCACCGCCGCGGCGCCCGGCTATCCCGAGCCAGCCACACCGACCCGGCCGGCCTCGACCGCCACCGCCACGATTGCGCCCGCCGCCACCGGCACGCCGGCCAGCGTCGTCTATCTGCCGATCATCGGCCAATCTGAGCCAACCGAGGCGCCGGCCGCCGTGCCGAGCCCGACCCCGCCGCCCTGGCCGGAACCGCTGGACGGCCAGACCGCCAGCAAGCTGGGCCTGCACACCCTCAACACCAACGACCCGTACGTCATGGAATTCATCCGGCGCGTCAAACCGCGCGTGGTCAAATCGGTGGGCGACGTGGGCTGGCTGCGGCAGGTCAAGGAAGCCTCGCCACAGACCGTCACGGTCGGCCGGCTGATGCCCGAGCAGAGCGAGTGGATCCTGAGTGTGGACCCGGCCGTGGCCGGCGCGGCCTACGTGGACCTGAACGCCGAGGTCTACGCCTCGCACCCGTTCGTGGATTACTGGGAGGGCTGGAACGAATTCGTGCCGGAGACGGCCGAGCGCATGCGCTGGTTCGCGCACTTTGAGGCCGCCCGCGCCTGCCAGATGCAGGCCCGCGGCTGGCGGGCGGCGGTGGGCGGCTTCTCCACGGGCGTGCCGGAATACGCGCTGATGGCCGAATTCCTGCCGGCGCTGGAGGCCGCCCAGCGCTGCGGCGGGATCTTCCACCTGCACGAGTATGACTCGCCCACCTTCGAGTGCGGGGTGGCCGCCAACGTGCCCGGCCTGATCCCCGGCGCGCCGGCCATCGGCGTCTCGGCCGGCCCGCTGGCCCTGCGCTACCGCTTCTGGTACGAGGCCCTGCTCAAGCCGCGCGGCCTGGGCAGCCTGCCGCTGCTGATCAGCGAGCTCGGCATTGACGGTGTGGCGCCGGGCGGCGGCCAGGGAGGCTGCGACGATCCCGGCGGCACCGGCTGGAAGGCCTACGGCGAGTGGTGGGCCAGCCACGGCTATGGCTCGGACGCGCCCCAGGCCTACGTGAACGTGCTGAGCTGGTACGACCGTGAACTGCGCAGCGACGCGTACGTGCTGGGGGCCGCGATCTTCACGGCCAACGCCCTGGACGACGGCGACGTCTGGCGCGACTTCGATCTGCATCCCGTTCTCGTGCCGCTGGCGATCTACGCCGCCGGCCAGCGCTGAGCGGCCGCCGGCGTATAATCCGGCCCATGCCGGACCATCTTCAACCCGACCGTGCCCTGGCCCGCCGGGCGATCCGCATCCACGAGCGGCTGCTGGCCGAATATGGCACACCAGAGTGGGGCGAGCGCCTGCCGGCCGTGGACGAGCTGGTGGCCACCATCCTCTCGCAGAACACCAGTGACCTGAACAGCGGCCGCGCCTTCGCGCTGCTGCGCGAGCGCTTCGGCACGATGGCGGCCGTGCGTGATGCGCCGCTGGCCGACGTGATCGAGGCCATCCGGCCGGCCGGCCTGGCCAATCAGAAGGGGCCGCGCATCCAGGCCGTGCTGCGCGCCATCACGGCCGAGCGCGGGGCGCTGGATCTCAAGTTCCTGAAGCAGCTCCCGCCGGCCGAGGCCCGCGCCTGGCTGACGCAGTTCCACGGCATCGGCCCCAAGACCGCCTCCATCGTGCTGCTCTTCTCGCTGGGCATCCCGGCCTTCCCGGTGGACACCCACGTCCACCGCGTCACCGGCCGGCTGGGCCTGCGCCCGGAGAAGTTGTCGGCCGACGACTGTCATCCGTACTTTGAAGCGCTTTTCCCCGTGGAGACCTACGGCCCCGCGCACCTGAACCTCATCACCCACGGCCGCCAGGTCTGCCACGCGCGCGGCCCGGAGTGCGGGCGCTGTGGGCTGCAGAAGCTGTGTGATTACTATCAACTGAAGGGTCCCGGTCGAAAGACGAGCGGCTGAACCTTCGCCCCTGGTCCTGTCTGGATGGCCTTCCCGCTCCTCCCGGATTATCAGCTCATCCTTCTGCCGGCCCGCACGGCGGCGGAGGCCGCGGCCTGGGGCGGCGCGGCCCTGGCCTACGCGGCCTTTTTTCCAGACGTGCATTTTGCCCGCGACCCGGCCGCCGTCGATTGGCGCGGCTACCCGCACGTCACCGTCGTCAACCCCGCTTTCTGGCCGGAGGACTTGCTGGCGCAGATCAAGCAGGCCAACCCGGCCGCCGCCGTCGACCTGATCCCGGCCACCACGCCCGAGATTCTGCAGACCATCCTCTACACCCGCATCTACACCGGCCTGCGCTACGGGCCGCAGCGGGCCGTCGATTGGCTGGCGGTGTGGCCGGCCGGCCGCTGCCTGATCGGCCTGCACGGCCGCGCCGACGGGGAGCTGCAGCCGGCCGATTTCGCCGTGGCGGCCGCCGC
>JAEURL010000014.1 GCA_016789165.1 Anaerolineales bacterium
TACTCCCAGGCGCGGATGATCTCGCGCACCTGGGTCTCAGGCGCGAGGGCCAACGAGGCCGGCGCCTCGCTCCAGACCAGGTAATCCAGGATGGCGCGCGGGGCCTCGGCCACCGCCGCGTCCACAGTCGGGCCGCCGGCGAAAGCGCCGGGCAGCTCGGCCACGTGCGCGATCCAGCGGCCTTCCATCTCTTCGAGGTTGAGCGAATAGGGCATAGGGTCTCAATCAAGGTTCTAAAGACGGCACGCCCGGAGCGTCTTCGCGGTCAGATACCCAACAAGCCCAGGTAATCCGCCAAGCCGGCCGGATACTGCCCCG
The DNA here is from genome assembly GCA_016789165.1 of Anaerolineales bacterium. Lineage (GTDB taxonomy): Bacteria > Chloroflexota > Anaerolineae > Anaerolineales > UBA6663 > SpSt-583. The sequence goes on from JAEURL010000014.1 coordinate 319, forward strand.
CGCGGCGGGCGGCCAGGATCGGCTCCAACGCGGCCACGGCCGCCGGCAGGGTCTTCAGGCCGCGGGCCTTCTTCTCCATCACCATGTACTGGTCGCCGGCGGCCTCGCCCTCCGCCTGGCGCAGAAAGAGCACAGCGCCGGCCGCCCCCCACACCTCCGCGTTGGCGGCGCCGGCCTGCGCGAACAGGCTGCGCGCAAAGGCCTCGCTGATCAAGGCCAGGGCTTCGTCCGGGCGCTCGCTGAACCGCCAGGGCTGGGAGGAGCCCCAGGCGATGGGCGGGTGCGAGGCCACCACGAGCTCGGCGGCCGAGACGCAGGCCACGCGCTGCCGGCCGGGAAACAGCAGGTTGGGCGCGAAGACCAGCGCGCGCGGCTGCGGGCCGGCCAGGTCCACCAGAAATTGGCGCAGGTCGGCGCGGGCCAGCACGGCGCGGGCATCGGCCTCGGCCTGGGCAAAATCGGCGGCGTACTCGGCCAGGAAGCCGGCCAGGTTCGCGGCCGCGGCGAAATCCGCGGCCTGCGCGCCCAGGTCGCCGGGCCAGTCACCGGTGAGGGCGTGGGTATACAGGCGCTCCAGGCCTGCGCCGGCGCCGGCCAGCGCGCGCGCGGCCAGCACGGCCGGGTGGGCGCCGTGGGCGGCCAGGGCCTTGTGGGCGGCCTCGGCCACGCGGTGGGCTTTGTAGGCTTTCACCGTCTGCTCGTGCGCGGGCCAATCGCTGGCGGCGAGCAGGGCGCCGGCTAACTGCAGGCGGTCATCCAGGCGAACGGCGATGGAGACGCTCATGAAGGCTCCCGGTCAGGAGAAATGGGCGGGTCAAGCGGCCAGCCGCTGCCGCACCGCGGCGGCGCCGGCCTCCGGATCTGCGGCCAGCACCGATTCTACCCGCACTCCCAGCGGCGCCCACTCGGCCCGCAATGCGTCCGAGAGCGCGGCCAGGCCGGCCTGGGCCGCCTGCCCGACCGCCGGCAGCTGGGCCGCCGGGCGCAGCACGTTGACGATTACGCCGCCGCCCGTGGCCTGCATGGCGCGCGCCACGGTCTGGCCCACCAGAAAGGCGCCCTTGAGCGAGACATCCAGGGTGCGGTTCCACTCGGCCTCGTCCAGGCGCAGGGCCGGCGTGCGCGGGTCATGGAAGGCGGCGTTGACCAGCACGTCGATCTGCGGGTGCGCGTCCAGGACGGTATAGAGCATGGTCTGCACGGCCAGCTTGTGGCCGACGTCCACGGTCTGGACCTCGGCCGGCACGCCGGCCGCCTGCGCCAGGTCGGCCGTGGCCTGGACGGCGTCCGGGTTGAGGTCCACCAGCACCAGGCGCGCGCCGGCCCGGCCGAGCGCCAGGGCGATGGCGCGCCCGTAGTCACGGCCGGCCCCGGTAACAAGCGCCAGCCGCCCGGCCAAAAATCGGTCACCTTCCGATGTGGTCATGGTTTATCCGCGCAGGACCCGCCAGAGCGTGCCCGGCGTGAGCGCGCTGAGCGGGTCCAGATTGCCCAGGGCGATATTGATCAAACGCAGCTTGAGGCCCTCGTCGCGCTGGGCGACGCGCACGAAGCGGTTGAGCACCCAGGGTTGGAGGTACAGATCGCGCACCCGGCCGACGTTGACAAAGCCGCGCAGGAAACGGCCCCGCAAAGCGCGCGTGTGCGCGGCGGCCAGCTCGGCCGGCCGGCCGGCGCGCAGCCCGGCCAGGATGGTCTCGGCCGCCACTTCCGCCGACTCGAGCGCATAGTCCACGCCCTCGCCGGTGAGCGGGTTCACCAGGCCGCAGGCCTCGCCCACCAGGCACAGGCCGGGCGCGGCCAGGCGGGCGGCCGGGAAGTCAACGCGCAGCGGAAAACCCTTCACGGGCGCCGCCGGCTGGGCGCCGGCCAGCAGCCCGGCCACGTACGGGTTGGCCACGAACGCGTCGTAGGTCTGGCGCGGCGAGGCATGCGGCGCGCGGCCGCCGGCCCGCACGAAATAGCCGGCGCCCACGTTGGCCGAGGTCGGCGAGGTGGGGAAGACCCAGCCATAGCCGGGCAGCGGCACCGAGTCGAAGTGGAACTCGACGGCGTCCGCCAGGCCGGGCAGGTCCGTGAAATAGGTGCGCGCGGCGCGGCCCAGGGCCGGCTGGGCGGGCGCCAGGCCGGCGCGCTCCAGCAAGGCCGTGGCGGCGCCGGTGGCCAGCACCGTGACGGGCGCGCGGAACTCGGCCGGGCCGGCGCGCACGCCCGTCACCTGGCCGGCGGAGTCGCGCAGGACATCGCTGACCGTGACTCGCTGGAATTCGGCGCCGGCGGCCACAGCGCGGCGGCGGATCAGGTCGTCCAACTGGAAGCGCGGCAGGACCACGGCGTAATCGGCCAGCCCCTGGTGCGCGGGGATGGGGGCCTCGAACCAGCCGCCGTCCGGCGCGAAGAGCTTGAGCCGGCGGATGCGGAAGCCGGCGGCCAGCACCTCGTCCAGCGCGCCGAGCCGTTCCAGCACCCGCAGGGCGCGCGGCGAGAGGCCGTCGCCGCAGGTCTTATCCCGCGGGAAGGCGGCCTTATCCAGCAGGCGCACCGAGCGGCCGGCCGCGGCCAGGAAATAGGCCAGCGCAGAACCGGCCGGGCCGGCGCCGACAATGACGACGTCTGACGCGGCGGGGGTGGACATGGCTGGAGGCATTGTAGGAGGTTAGAGGCTGGGAGTAAAGCCTATAGGCAGGCGCTGCTTAAGGATCAGCCAGCGGGGCGGGAGGCGTGGGGCAGCGCAGCGGCTGGGACCAGTCATCCGAGACGCCGGCGCGCAGGCCGAAGTAGGGCGAGGGGTCCAGGGTGTTGGCGATCTGCAGCTCGTTCAGAAAGCGCCCCTGGCCGTCATCCTTGACGATGGAGAAATGCAGGTGGACCCCCACCGGCTTGCCGGGTTCGCCGGAGAAGTTGCCCTGGTAGCCAAGCAGGTCGCCGGCCGCCACCGGGCGCTCCGAGGTCCCCGGCGGGAAAGCGGCGGCGATGAAGGAAGCGCCGTCGGGGCCGGCCAGGTGGGTGTAGTAGGCCCAGATCTGCCGGCCGGGCTGGAGCGGGTCGTCCGGGATACGGATGATGACCGTGCTCTTCCAATCCGCCAGCCGGGTCAGGTAGCCGGGATAGGCCGCGTACACCGGCGTCTGGCCCAGCGGCTGCGGGCCGAAGATATCAAAACCAGTGTGGCGATGGCCCGGCTGCCACGAATCGCCGTAGCCAAAGCCCAGGTAGCCGTCGGTGGGGAAGATGAAGGGCGCGGCGCCGCAGCGCTCGCCGGCGCGCAGCTGCCACTCCGCGTGGGCGGCCGGGTCGTCCAAATACTGGCGCAGGCGGGACAGGCGCGGCAGGGTGAGCAGCGTCGGCCGCAGCCACGTGAAGCCCAGCCCACAGGCGAGGCCGCCCACGGCGGCGAGCAGAAGCACCGGAGCCAGGGAACGGGCGCGCACCGCTATTCGAGCTGCAGGCGGTCCGCCACCGAGTAGCCGCCGTCCACGGGCAGGGCCACGCCGGTGACGAAATCAGAGGCGGCCGAGGCCAGGAAGATGGCCGCGCCGGCCAAGTCCTCGGGCTCCCCCCAGCGGCCGGCCGGCGTCTTGCGCCGGATCAGCTCGCCGTGCGGGCCGTGCCGGGTGGCGCGGGTCAGGTCGGTCTCGAACCAGCCCGGCAGGAGGGCGTTGACCTGGATGCGGTGCGGCGCCAGTTCGACGGCCAGCGAGCGCGTGAGGCCGAGCACGCCGGCCTTGGCCGCCGCATAGTGCGGAAAGTCCGGCGCGCCGAACAGCGAATACATCGAGCCGATGTTGATGATCTTGCCGCCGCGGCCGCCGGCCAGCATGTGTCGGGCCGCCTGCTGGGCGCACAAGAAGGAGCCGGTCAGGTGCGCGTCCAGGACGGCCTGCCAATCCGCGCGGGCCAGCTCCAGCGCGCCGCCGCCCTGATACAGGCCGGCGTTGTTCACCAGGATGTCCAGCCGGCCGAAGCGTTCCGCCACCGCCGCGCAGACGGCGGCCACGGCCGCCTCGGCGCGCACGTCCAGCGGGAAGACGGCCTGCGGCTCGGCCAGCTCGGCGCGGATCAGGTCGTTCTTGGCCGGATCACGGCCGGTGACGGCCACGCGCGCGCCGGCCGCCTGCAGGGCGAGGGCCACGGCGCGGCCCAGCCCGCCGTTGCCGCCGGTGACCAGCGCCGCGCGGCCGGCCAGGGAAAACAGGTCGGCGGCCACGGCCTACAGGGCCTGGCCGCAGCGGCCGCAGAAAGCAAAGTCGGCCGGCAGGCCCTGCGCCCCGCAGCGCGGGCAATCCCGGACCGGCGCCCCCCACGGGTACTCGGGGTGGGCGTCCTCGGCCCAGGCCCGGCGCACGCCGGCGTAGTCCGGCGGCTGCTTGTTCAGAAAGGCGCGCTCGGCCTGCTGCGTCTCCGGCGCGGTGTTGTGGAGGGTCAGCCAATCGCGGGCATGGCCGATGGTCATGCCCCAGATGAAATCGCGCCAGGCGTTGGTCTGCTGGCGGGTGTAGCGCAGGGCCTCCGGCAGCTTGCGGTAGAGCTTGCCGCACAGCGCGTCCACGGCCGCATCCAGTTCGGCGCGCGGCACCACCTGGTTCACCAGGCCCCACTCCAGCGCCTGGCGGGCCGGGATCGCCTCATTCAGGAACAGGATCTCGCGCGCGCGCCGGTCGCCGACGACCAGCGGCAGGAATTGGGTGGCGCCGGCGGCCGGCACGCTGCCGTGGCTGGGGCCGACGTGGCGGATGTAGATATCGTCGGCGGCCACGGCCAGGTCACAGCTCAGGTTGAACTCGTTGCCGCCGCCCACCACCAGGCCGTTCAGGCGCGCGAGGCTGGGCTTGCCCAGATTGCGCAGCCGCTCGTGGCACTCGATGAAATCGGCCATCCACTTGTAGTAATCGCGCGGCCGCTCGAGGAACTGCTGCTGCTCTTTCAGGTCCGCGCCGGCGCAGAAGGCGCGCTCGCCGGCGCCGGTGAGCACCAGCACGGCGATGGCGTCGTCGTACAGCACGTCGCGCAGGGCGGTCAGCATCTCGCGCAGCAGCGGGCCGTTGACGCAGTTGTGGACCTCCGGCCGGTTGAAGGTGATGGTGGCGCGGTAGCCGGCCTTGGCGTAGCGGATGAACTGGAAGTCAAAATCCGAAGCAGGGCGGGCGGAGTAAGGACGCGGCATGGGGTGACCAGTGGTGGGTGAACGGTGAATAGTGATCAGTGATGAGGATTGAGTGTGAAATGGCGGCTGACGAACGCTAGTACTCGGTCCGCCTGGAAATGATGGACAGGGCTTGCACTGCCCAAGCACAAATTGGCTGGTGACCGTCCATCGGTATCAAGCGGACGGAGTACTAGTGACGGAGAGCAGGCGGCGGACACTGATTGACGGACGACGGGCAACAAAGGAACGGTGACTGGCCGACGGCGAACCGCTAGGCGCCGGCCGGTATGACGCGGTCCTTGCCCTGGGTCTTGGCCTGGCTGGCGGCCGCCTCGACGGCGGCGAGCAGGTCGGCCAGGTCAGCGCCGTGGGCGGGATAAGCCGCCACGCCGATCGAGACGCTGACCGGGCACAGCCAATCGCGGGAGGCCTCGCGCACGGACCGCGCCAGGCGCTCGCCCACGGCCGCGGCCACATCCGGGCCGGTCTCCGGCAGGAGCACCAGAAATTCGTCGCCCACCCGCCAGCGCGCCAGGAAATCGCCGGGGCGGAGCTGGCGCCCGAGGGTGACGCCCAGGTTGCGGATCAGGTCGTCGCCGGCCGCGTAGCCGCCCAGCTCGTTGTACTGCTTCAGGTTGTCGCCGTCGATGAGCAGCACGGCGGCCGGCCGGCCGAGGGCCGCCGCCTGGGCCACGGCCGCCTCCAGACGCTGCAGCGCGGCGCGCACGTTGGGCAGGCCGGTGAGCGGGTCGCTCAGCGCCAGATGGCGGGCTTCGTCCAGGGCCGCGCCCAGGCCCACGATGCGCTCCACCAGGTGATCCACGATCCGGCGCGCATCGGCGGGCATGCGCAATTGCGCGGCGTAGAAGGCGGTCAGCGGCCGGTCGGCGCGGCGCTTGACGTTGAGGATGGCCGACTCCAGGTGGCCGAGCACCTCGGCCGGCGAGTGGGCGGCGCTGGGCGGGTAATGGATCACGGCCGTCGTCAGGGCCGGCTGGCTCAGGCCCACGCGGGCCGCCTCGCGGTTGAGGCGCGCAAACAGCCGGCCGGCCTGGACGAAGTGATCGGCGAAATCGCCGCCGGCCAGCACCAGCACGAACTCGTCGCCGCCGGTGCGGAAGGCCGGCGCCGGGCTCTCTTCGGCCAGGATGATGCCAACCCAGCGCAGGGCGGCGTCGCCTTGCTCGTGCCCGCGCGCGTCGTTGAGATGGGCGAACTGGTTGACGTCCAGCGCCACCAGCGAGCAGGCCGCGCGCGCGCCCGGCCCCTGCGGGCCGGTGAGCCACTCCAGGAAGCCCAGCAAATTGCCGCAGCCGGTCAGCAGATCAGCGCGATGGAACTGGGGCGGCGTCAGGGCGTCCACGTTCTCAGCCTCGCAGGTCGGTCATGGCAGCCAGGTGCTCGGAGTAGTGCTCGTAGGTGTTGCCGGCCAGGCGGGCCAGGATCGGGGCGCCGTCAAACTCGGCCAGGAAATCGGCGAAGGCGCGCGCGCCGATGGCGGCCAGCATGGCGGCGTGCGCGCCGCGCAGGTCGGCCAGCACCTCGGCCAGCGAGCGGGACCGGGAGCGCTCCTGGACCAGGGCGTTGATCTGGTCCGTGTCGCCGGCCTGCCAGACGGCGGCGGCCACCCCCAGCACTGCGTAGCGCGGCTGGCCTTCCAGGATGGCCACGGCGCTGCGCTCCCAGGCGCCCAGGTGCGCCAGGTGGTCCTTGATGGACCAGCCGTCGGCGCCGGGCCGGGCCAACTGGGCTTCGCTCAGGCCGGCCAGCGCGCCCTGCAGTTCGTCCCAGCCGCGGGCGATGCGGGCCAGCAATTCGTCTTTGTCGCGGGGCAACGGCTCGTCCATGCAGGCTCCTTTCAATCCGCCGGCGTCTCGGCGCGCAGGGCCGCGATCTCGGCCTGGGCGGCCCGCACCAGCTCGGCCGGCGCGAGGCGCAGCAGGGCGTCCAGGGCGCCGCCGCCGGCGAAGACCTCGGGCAAGGCTAACACGCCCGAATCCACCAGGGTGCGCAGGCGCGTCACG
>JAEURL010000135.1 GCA_016789165.1 Anaerolineales bacterium
GACGCCGCGCCCGGTGGCGCCGAGCGCCCAGGCCTGCGGCGCGCCAACCACGGCCAGGTTAGGCGGGATGGCGGCCCCGATCAGTTGCAGCCAGAGGCCGCCGGCCAACGCCAGCCGGCCCAGCCGCTCACTTGACAATGATGTGCTCCAGCCGCTGATCGCCCAGCACCACCGAGATCGGCGCCCCGCGGCGGATGGCGCCGCCGGTGTTGTTGTAGATGAGAAAGTGCACCTGGCCCGGGACCAGGTCGTGGGAGTGGGGCGGGTGCATCAGGCTGCCGATGACGGCGCCGCTGTCTTCGGCGATCAGCAGCGGGCGTTTGGCCAGGGTGAAGAGCGGCCCGGCCTTGTCGGGATCAATCACGCGGAAGCGGAAGTCGATCAGGCCGCCGCCGGCGGTGACGGCCACCTGGGTGATTTGAACGCCCCAAGCTGCTTCCACCGCCTCCGCGCTGGCTGGGTGGCCCAGCCGTTGGGCATTCTGGTAGCCCAACCAGCCCTGCCAGCCGGCCCAGCCCATCAGGGCGGCCGCCAGCAGAGTGGTGGGCAGCAGATAGCGGGAGGCCAGCACGGCGCGCAGGGCGGGGCGGGCGGCAGGGACGGCGAGCGACATGGCGGGTGGTCTCCCTGGTGGGGGCCGGGCTTAGAGCCGGCCCTGTTCGCGGAAGTGCGAGCGCCAGGCGAGCGGCTGGCGCTCCGGGCTGAAGCTGGCCGCCAGCGGCCGGGCGGGCGCCTGCGCGCCGGGCGGCGCCGTCACGGTGACCATCGTCAGCATGCCGCCGTAGGCGGCGCCGGCGTTGTCCAGGTGCTGGGCGGCGCTGTAAAGCGGATACTGCGTGCCGGGGACGGCCGCCGCTTCGATGGTGATGATCGTGTCCAACGTGCCGCCGGGCGGGATCGTCTCGGCCACGGCCATGTGGCTGAACGGCAGGGCGTAGCCGTCGCCGGCGATGACGGCCTGGTCCAGGCCCAGCAGCGCCAGAGAGTTCTCGGTCAGCCCGGCGTTCAGGTAGCGCACCAGCAGCCGCTGGCCGGCCACGGCCGGCACCGGATCGGTGGCCGGATAGCCCTGGCCATTGATCAGCCAGTAGCGCGGGGCGTAGTTGGCCATGTCGAAGGTAGTGGGGGCGGCGTGGAGGGCCGGGTCGATCTCGCTCAAGATCAGCACGGTCTCGGCCTCGAAGGCGGTGGCCGGCGTGCCGTACGCCGTGCCAGCCGCGGCCGAGTTCACCACCAGGGCGCCGGCCAGGCCCATCGCCACCTGGCGCGCGCCGTTCGCGGTCAGGCCGGCTTCGTACAGGAAGGTGCCGGCCCGCGCGGCCGTGAAGGTGTAGGTGGCCGTCCCGCCGGGGGGCGCGCCCACGGTGTCGGCCGGCAGGCCCTGGCCGTGCACGGCCAGGGAAGTGTTCTCGGCCAGGGTGTTGGTCAGCACGATCGTCACCCCGTCGTTCTGATTGACGACGATGGTCGGGGCGGGGAAGGCCGCCGGGCCGGCTTCGCTGTCGGCGTAGCCCCAGACGGGCACCGTGGTGCTGTCCGGGAGAGTCAGGGTGCCGGCGCGCGCCCACAGGCCGCAGGTGACGTTGAGGCCGTCGCGGACGCAGCTGCCGGCCGCGGGCGGGGGCGCCGCTTGGGCCTGGGCCGTCAGCCCGAGGGCGGCGCCCAGGGCGGCCAGGAGCGCCACAATCCAGTGGAGACGGGGAGGAAAGGCAGGTCGCATCGGTCAGCTCCTCTCGGGATGGATATCCGCCGGGGCGGCCCTCACGGCTGGCTCAGGCAGGTGTTTGGCTGCGGCGGGTCGATGCGTTCCAGGGTAATCATGCCGCCGAAGCCGGCCTCGTAGTTGGCGGCCTCGTTCAGGGCGTGGCTGTGCCAGATGTGATAGAACTCGCCGCACTCGTTGAACGAGGTGGGGCCGCCGTCCTGATCGGCTTGGTAACCCAGGTACGGGCTGCCGCTGTACCAGTTCGGATCCAGGAAGATCTGGTTCTGGTCGCGCGGGTTGAGCCAGGTGCGGGCCTGCTCGTTGAGGGTGTCGGCCGGCAGCGGATTGCCGGACGGGTTGTAGGGCGCGGGCGAGGCCTGGGTGCCGCTGCCCACGTTGGTCCAGTCGTACAGCGCGTCCCAGGCTTGGCCGGGGCCGACGTTAAGGCTGAACAGGTCCTGGGCCAGGTTCTCGCCGGCCGGCCCCTCCAGCGGGCGCCCGTCGCGCCCGATCAGGCGGACGTGGTCGCCGTGCGGGTGGATGGGATGGCCGAGCGTGCCGACGTTGAGGAAACGCATGGCGGCCGGGAAGGAGCCGGGGGCAGTCGGGGCGATGTGGAGCAGGGCGCCGTACGGCTGGGTCGGCAGCCAGCTGGCGAAGTTCGGGGCGATGGTGTCCGGGAAGCTGCGGCCGTTGATCAGCCAGTAGCGCGGGTGATACTGGGTCACGTCGTAGCCGCTGGGATCGTAGACCGGCTGCGCGACGGCGTTCTCCACCACCTGGTGCAGATCGGGGTCGATCTCGGACAGCAGCATCAGGTACTCGTCATTGGGCGCGAACTGCGTGGGGTTGGCCGGGTTGGC
>JAEURL010000157.1 GCA_016789165.1 Anaerolineales bacterium
AAGCAGCTGCGCCTGATCTTGCACGAAGGCGAATCCGCCCGCCTGCGCCTGGATGTCCAGGGCGAGGGCGAGGTGACGGCCGCCGACATCATCTGCCCGGCCGAGGTCGAGATCGTCAACCCGGACCTGTACCTCTTCACGGTGGATAACGACAAGACCCGCCTGGAGATCGAGATGACGGTCCAGCGCGGGCGCGGGTATTCCCCGGCGGAGGAGCGCGGCCGGCTGCCCATCGGCGAAGTGCCGGTGGACGCCATCTACAGCCCGATCAAACGCGTGGCCTTCGAGGTCCAGCGTGCCCGGGTCGGCCAGAACACAAACTATGACAAGCTGGTCATGGAGGTCTGGAGCGACGGCACCATCCGCCCCGAGGCGGCGCTCAAGCAAAGCGCCCAGATCCTCATGGCGCACCTGCGGCTGATCGCGGGCGTCACGGAAGAGTCGCTGGTTCCGTCGGCGCCGACCGAAGAGGCGCCCAAGATGTCCAGCGAGATCTATGAGATGCCCATCGAGAATCTGGACCTCTCGGTGCGGGTCTTCAATTCGCTCAAGCGCACCGGCATCACCACCATCGGTGAGGTGCTGGATATGCTGACCAAGGGCGATGAGGCCATGCTGGCCATCCGTAATTTCGGCGATAAGAGCCTGGATGAGCTGCGCACCAAGCTGCGTGAGAAGGGCTACCTGAAGGACGCCGAGGCGGCCGTCAAGCCCGAGTCGGAGAAATCGTCATGAATCATCAAATGGCCGGCCGGAAGCTGGGCCGGAGTCTGACCCAACGCACGGGCCTGCGGCGCACGCTGCTCAAGCAAGTCATGGAGCACGAGCGCATTCGCACCACGGAAGCCAAGGCGAAGTTTGTCCGCGGCGAGCTGGAGAAGCTGATTACCACCGCCAAGCGCGGCCTGAAGGCCGGCGCGGGCGAGACGCCGGAGGCCAAGGCCCGCCTGGTGCACGCGCGCCGGCTGGCGCAGGCCAAGCTGAACGACTCGAAGCTGGTGAAGAAGCTGTTTGACACCATCGCGCCGCGCTACGAGAAGCGGCCGGGCGGCTACACGCGGATCCGGAAGCTGGGCCCGCGCCTGGGCGACGCCGCGGAGATGGTGCTGCTCGAGATGGTGGAGGAGTAGCGGCGCGGAGTTCGCCGCCGGCGGCGCATGGCGCGGTACCGGGCCGTTATCGAGTACGACGGGACGGATTTCTGGGGGTTTCAGCGGCAGGCGCGGGGCCGCACGGTGCAGGGCGAGTTGGAAGCGGCCCTGCGGCAGCTCGGCTGGACCGGCCCCACACTGTGGGGCGCCGGCCGGACGGACACCGGTGTGCACGCTGCCGGACAGGTCGTGGCCTTTGACCTGGAGTGGAGGCACGGCGCGCCGGCGCTGGCGCGGGCGCTGAACGCCCATCTGCCCCCGGACCTGGCTGTGCGGACGGCCGGGGAGAGCGCGCCGGATTTCCGCCCCCGGTTCGACGCCCGAGGGCGCCGCTACCGGTACACGATCTACAACGCGCCGGCGCGGTCACCGCTGAGGGCGCGTTACGCCTGGCATGTCCAGACACCGCTGGACCTGCCCGCCATGCAGGCCGCGGCGGAGCGCCTGGTGGGCCAGCAGGATTTCGCCACTTTCGGGACGGACCCGGATGGCGGGACCAATACGGTGCGAACGGTCAGCCAGGCCGACTGGTCCGGCCGGCCGCCCGAGTTGTACTTTGACATTCAGGCCGACGCCTTCCTGTATCGGATGGTGCGCGGCCTGGTAGGAACCTTGAAACAGGTCGGGGCCGGTGTGATGACGGCCGCTGACCTGGAGGCCAGCCTGCGGGCCCGGGACCGGGCGCGTTGCGCGCCACTCGCTCCGCCCGGCGGCCTGTGCTGGATGGAAGTTCTTTACTGAGGCGAGGACCTGACCGTGCAAAAGACTTACGTCACCAAACAAGAGGATATCCAGCGCGCGTGGGTGCTGGTGGATGCCGCGGACCAGAACCTGGGCCGGCTGGCGACGCGGATTGCGGCGGTGCTGCGCGGCAAGCACAAGCCCACCTTTACGCCCAGCCTGGATACCGGCGATTTTGTGGTCGTGATCAAC
>JAEURL010000182.1 GCA_016789165.1 Anaerolineales bacterium
GTTGACGGCCACCGCGAAGGGCAGCAGGCCCTCGCTCACCACCGTCCAGCGCGCGGTGGCCAGCGCGATCAGCACGCCCAGCAGGCTGCCCAGCAGGAAGCCGCCGGCCGCCTCGCGCAGGGTGAACAGGCCGGCCGCGAAGACCACCGGGAACTCGCGCGCGAAGGTGACGGCGATGACGCTCGGCTTGGGCAGCAGGAAACTCTCCACCCGGAAGGCCGTGACCCCGAGCTCCCAGGCCGCCAGCGCGCCCAGGAACAGCAGGACCGCCGGCAGCGAGCGCCGGACGGCCGTGGTCCAGCGGCCGGCGCCGGAGGCCAGAAACTCCTGCTCGAGGACGGGAGGCAGATCGGTGACGCGCGTCATGGCGGGTCGGCTCAGGCGGAGGGGGTGCGGACCTCGTCCTGGCGCAGGCGCTCGCGGACTTCGGTGATCTTCTCGAAGAAGCGCGGGTGCTCGCGCGTCTCAAAGCCGCGCGGCTGCGGCAGATCGATCTCCACCACGCCGGAGATGCGCCCCGGCCGGGCCGACATCACCACCACGCGCGTCGAGAGGAAGACCGCCTCCGGGATGCTGTGGGTGACGAAGATCACGGTCTTGCCGGTCTGGCTCCATAGCCGCAGCACCTCCAGCTGCAGGCGCTCGCGCGTCATCTCGTCCAGCGCCCCAAAGGGCTCGTCCATCAGCAGGATGGAGGGCTCGAAGGCCAGGGCGCGGGCGATGGCCACCCGCTGCTGCATGCCGCCCGAGAGCTGCCAGGGATAGTGGCGGGCGAACTCCTCCAGCTGCACCAGGCGCAGCATCTCACGGGCGCGCGCCTCACGCTTGGCGGCCGGCCAGCCCAGGACCTCCAGCGGCAGCTGGACGTTGTGGCTGATGGTGCGCCAATCATAGAGCGTGGCCTGCTGGAAGACCATGCCGTACTCGCGGTTCAGGCGCGCCTGCGGCGCCGGCTTGCCGTTCACCAGCACCGTCCCCGCGCTGGGCGCGATCAGGTCGCCCACCAGCCGCAGCAGCGTGCTTTTGCCGCAGCCGGACGGCCCGATCAGGCTGATGAACTCGCCCGGCTGGATCTCCAGGTTGATGTCGTCCAGCGCCTTCACCCGGTCGCGGGCGCGCTCGTTGAAGACCTTGCTGACGCTGCGGAAGGTGACGGCGGGTTGGGCGGTGGACATGGGGCGGGCTTTATTCCAGCCGGCGCTGGGCCGGCAGCACCAGGCGCTCCACCAGCATCACCAAGACTACGAAGGTCAGGCCCAGCAGCGCCGAGAACAGGATCGCGGCGTACAGCTTCTCGGGGCCGGTGATGTAGTAGTAGCTGAAAGTCAACAGGGCGCGGCCCAACCCGTCCGGGATGCCGGACGGCAGCTCGCCCACGATGGCGCCGATGACGCTGACCGAGGCCGAGATCTTCAGGGCCGTGAACAGGTACGGCAGGGCGGCCGGCAGGCGCAGCTTCCACAAGATCTGCCGGCGCGTGGCGGCGTAGGAGCGCATCAGCTCCAGGGCCGTCGGCTCGGGCGAGTTGAGGCCGCGCAGGGTGTTAATGGCCACCGGGAAGAACGTCAGATAGGCCGAGATGATGGTGACGGAGGCCCAGGCCGGCCAGCCCAGCCGGCTGCCCCAGATGACGACCATGGGCGCGATGGCCAGCAGCGGCACGGTCTGCGAGGCCACCACGTACGGCATCAGGCCGCGCTCCAGCAGCGGCGAGTGCACGAAGACCACGCCCAGCAGGAACCCCACCAGGCTGCCAACCACGAAGCCGGCCAGAGCTTCGCGCCAGGTGAAGAGCGCGGCCTCCAGCAGGATCTGCCAGAGCAGCTGCTCGGCGCCGCGCCGCGCCGGCTGGAAGAGCACGCCCACAATGGTCCAGACGTGCGGCATGGATTTGTCGTCCGCGCGCACCGGCAGCGGCAAAGCCGTGAACGGGATCAGGCCGCCGGTGGCCGCGCCCAGCGCCTTGTAGCCCTCCCAGGCCCCGACCAGGACGAGCAGGATCAGCAGCACCGACCCCGCGCGCCGGACGGCCGGCCACCAGCCGGGCAGGCCGGGCACGGCGGTCGGCTGAGTTTCAAGCGGCTGGGCTACCGTCATCCGTCACTCGGGAATGTGAATGCGGCAGGGTCAGGGCACCAACCACGTCCCGGTCTCGCCCTTCAGCGCCCGCCCCAAGTTCTCGGGATTGCTGATCACGGCGGACTGGCCGCCGCGTTCCAGGAACGAGATGCAGGCTTCGATCTTGGGGCCCATGCTGCCCTTGTGGAAGTGGCCCTCCGCCTGGTAACGCTTGGCGTCCGCCAGGGTCAGGCGATCCAGCCATTGCTGATCGGGTTTATTGTAATTGATGGCGACTTTTTCGACAGCGGTAGAGATCACGAAAACATCGGCCCGGATACTGTTCGCCAGGAGCGCCGAGGCGTAGTCCTTGTCGATCACGGCCTCCGTGCCGATCAGGTCCCCGCGCTCGTTCCGGACCACCGGAATGCCGCCGCCGCCCACGGCGATGACAGTGAAGTTGTGTTTGATCAGGTGCTCGATGGCGTCGCGCTCGACGATGGCCTGCGGCTTGGGCGAGGCCACCACGCGCCGCCAGCCGCGGCCGGCATCCTCCACCATCGCCCAATGTTCCTTTTCGATCTTGACCCGCGCGTCGGCCTCACTCATGAAGGAGCCGATCGGTTTGCTCGGCTTCTGGAAGGCCGGGTCGTTCTGATCCACCAGCACCTGCGTGACCACGGTGACGGCCTGGTTGGACAGGCCGCGCGTCTTGAACTCGTTGTGCAGGGCTTTCTGGAACATGTAGCCGATGGCGCCCTGCGTATCGGCGCCGCACGAGTCGAGCGGGACCTCATGCAGCTCGTGGCGCGACAGCTCCGAGCGGCGCAGGATGAAGCCCACCTGCGGGCCGTTGCCGTGGGTGACCACCACGTTCCAGCCGGCCTGGATCAGGTCGGCGATGTGGTGCATGGACGCGCAGGCGGCATCGTACTGGTCCTGCACGCTCTTGCGTTTTTCGTCTTTGATCAGGGAGTTGCCTCCCACAGCGACGACAGCGAGCTGGGTCACGGGCAGATCTCCTTATGAGAGAGCGGCCGGCGTCCGCGCTGGAGCAGGCCAGGCTGGCCGCCGGGCGGAGGGCGCCAGCCGCAACAGCCGGGGAGCTGGCGGCGGCGCGGTGAGCAGACGGTATCGGGCGTTTAGGGAATTGTGCGCGAATCGTTTATATACTATTATCATTTGCGAGTCAACAGAAAAGATACAAAGCCGCGAAAAATCAACTGCTTGTACAGGTCGGAACAATCCTGGGGAGCGGCCGGGAGGTCTCATGGCGCTTGGGGAGCGGATCAAACAGCGACGCAAAGAGCTGAAGCTCAGCCTACGGCAACTGGCGGAGCGGGTGGAGCTGACCGCCAGCTTTCTCAGCAAGATCGAGCTGGGGCAAAGCAGCCCGTCCATCGACTCGCTGCGCAAGATCAGCCAGGTGCTGGATGTGCCGATCTTCTACTTTCTGGTGGACGAGGCCGCCCGCAGCCCGGTGGTGCGCGCCAACCAGCGTCTCAAACTGCGCCGGCCCAATTCGAACCTGATCTTCGAACTGCTCACGCCGGACCTCACCCGCCGGATGGAAGCCTTCTTGTTTGAGCAGGAGCCGGGCGGCGGCAACTACGCCAACCCGCCGGCCCAGTATACGGAGGAGCTGATCTACGTGCTCAGCGGCCAGCTGGAGGTGGAGCTGCTCCAGGGCACGTACGAGCTGGCCGCCGGCGACACGATCTACTTTGAGGGCCCTTCCCTGCGCGGGCTGAAAGCCGTCGGCACCGAGACCATGCGCCTGCTGGCCGTGGTCACCCCGCCCGTGCTCTGAACCTCACCATCACTAGCCGGCCCTGAGCGATCAGCCCGCGGCCCACCTGGTTCCTGATCCCCTTCCCGCCCCCATGTCCACACGCTTCGAATCAGATCTCCTCGGCCCGGTGGCGGTGCCGGCCGCAGCCCTGCACGGCGCCCGCACCCAGCGCGCCCTGGTGAGTTTCCCGCTCGGCCAGCAGCGGCCCCTCGGCAGCTACGCCACGCTGGTGGAGGCCCTGCTGCAGATCAAACTGGCGGCCGCCCGCGTGAACGGCCGGCTGGGTTTCCTGCCGGCCGCCAAGGCGGAGGCCATCGCCGCGGCCGCCGCCGGCCTGCTGGCCCAGCCGCGCCCCGAGCTCTTCCCCGTGCACGCCCTGCACGGCGGCGGCGGGGTCTCGGCCAACATGAACGTGAACGAGGTGCTGGCCAACCTGGCCGAGGAGCGCCTGGGCGGCCGGCGCGGCGAGTACCGGCTGATCCATCCCAACGACCACGTCAACCTCAATCAGTCCACCAACGACGTCTACCCCAGCGCCGGCCGGCTGGCCGTGTTGGCCCAGTGGCGGCGCCTGGACCCCGGGCTGGCGCGCTTGAGCGCGGCCTTTGCGGCCAAGGCCGAGGAGTTTCAGGAGGCCCGCCGGCTCTCGCGCACCTGTCTGCAGGACGCGGTGGAGATCACGTTCTTCGATTTCTTCCAGGGCTACGTGGGCGGCCTGGAGCGCGGCCGCGAACGGCTGGCCAGCGCCGTGGACCGCCTGCACGCCGTCAACCTGGGCGGCACCATTGTCGGCCGGCCCAGCGATGTGCCGGCCGAGTACTTCGCGCAGATCATCCCCGAACTGCAGGCCGTGACCGGCGACGCGCGCCTCGAGCGCGCCGCCAACCTGTTCGACGCCTTCCAGAATCCGGATGATCTGGCGGCCGCCTCCGCCGCGCTGGACCTGCTGGCGCGCAGCTTGATCAAGCAGGCCCAGGACCTGCGCCAGCTCAGTTCAGGGCCGGAGGCCGGCCTGGGCGAGGTGGTGCTGCCGGCCGTCCAGCCGGGCTCGTCGATCATGCCCGGCAAGATCAACCCGACCATCCCCGAGTTCGTGATCCAGCTGGCGTTCAAGGTCATCGGCCTGCACGCCATGTGCGCGGCCGGCGTCAACCACGGCGAGCTGGACCTGAACATTTGGGAGAGCAGCATGATCTGCGCCGTGCTGGAGGCCCTGGAATTGCTCGAAGCGGCGGCCGACGTTTTCACCGAGCAGTGCGTCCTGGGCCTGAGCATCAACCGGGAGCGCAACGCCCGCAACGCCGACACCCTCATCCCGCTCCT
Organism: Anaerolineales bacterium; assembly: GCA_016789165.1. GTDB lineage: Bacteria > Chloroflexota > Anaerolineae > Anaerolineales > UBA6663 > SpSt-583. The sequence goes on from JAEURL010000182.1 coordinate 5,174, forward strand.
TACCCGCCTGTCCCTGAAGTACGGTTATTCCACTGTCACGGCCATCTGCAAAGAAGCGCGCGGTGATAACCTGCTGCTCCGGGAACTGCTCGCCGCCCGCCTCGGCGAATAGGCCCGCCCCGCTCAGGCCAGGTCGTTCGGCCGGCTGCGGCTAGAATAGACGCATGCCGCCCGTTAGCCTGGCCCTGGCCGAGCTCGACGCCGCACTGAAGCAATTGTGGGAGACCCTGGCCTGGCCGCCAGCGGCGGCCGGCGCGGGCGGGCCGCCCGTAGCCTGGCGCGCGGCCTACACCCCGCTGCTGCCGGCCGATTGGCCGCCCGGCGCAGCCACGGCCTGGGTCCGCTACGGTTTCGCCTACGGCCAGGAGGTGAGTCTGCGGGACGGGGCGCGGGTGGCCCGGCCGTGGGTCCGCGTTGAAATCCAGGGGGACCAGGCCCGGCTGACGGCCCTGCGGACAGCGCTGGAGCCCTGCGCCGTGCAGGGCGTTCGGCCGTTGAGGGCCGCCGAACTGGCTCGGCTGCAGGCCGGCGCCGAGGCGGAGGGCTACGCCCGCGGCCTGCGCGGGCTGCCGCAGCCGCCGGGGACGGATCAATTCAGGGCGTATTACCGGCTGTGGGCGGCGCTCAACGGGGCGGTGGTGCCGGCGCTGCCGCCCGAGCACACCCCATTCTTTCAGTGGCTGGAGGCGCCGTGATGGGGCTCAGGCCTGGATGATGCCCTTGCGGATGGCGTATTTCACCAGGTCGGCGCGCGAGTGCAGGTTGAGCTTGCGCATGATGTTCTCGCGGTGCCGGCCCACGGTCTTGGGGCTGATCACCAGGGCCTCGGCGATGTCGTGGGTGTTGGCGCCTTCGGCCAGATAGGCCAGCACCTCGCGCTCGCGTTCGGTCAGCTCTTCGGCGAAGGACGCCGAGTTGTCATGGTTGGCGGAGAGGTAATCCCGCACCAGCAGCTTGGCCAGCGAGGGGTAGAGGTAGATCCCGCCAGACGCGGCGGTGCGCACGGCCGTCAGCAATTCCTCGGGCGCCGCCCGCTTGGGCACGTAGCCGCTGGCGCCAGCCTGCAGCATCTGAAAGAAGTACTCTTCGTCCTCGTGGATGGTGAGCGCCACCACGGCCGTCGCCGGCAGGTCGGCCTTCAGGGCGCGCGTCACCTCGATGCCGGAGTGGTCCGGCAAGCCAATATCCATCAGGACCACGTCCGGCGCAGTGGCGTGAGCCACGGCCAGGGCCTCTTCGCCGCTGCCGGCCTCGCCCACAATATCCACGTCCGGTTCGCTGGCCAGCAGCATCCGCAGGCCGGAGCGCACCACCGCATGGTCGTCCACCAACACCAGCCGAATACTCACGCCGCCTCCGCCGCCGCTTGGGTCGGGATCATCATCTGCACCAGGGTGCCCTGGCCGGGCTGCGAGACCACCTGGAAGTGCCCGCCCAGCAGGGCCACCCGCTCCTGCATGCCCAGCAGCCCCCAGGCCGCGCGGCCGGCGGTGGCCGTCTCCGCCGGATTGAAGCCGCGGCCGTTGTCGCGCACGTCCAGGCGCACCAAGGTTTCATCATAGCTCAAATGGATCCAGGCCTGCCGGGCCCCGCTGTGTTTGACCACGTTGGTGAGCGCCTCCTGGGCGGCCCGAAACAGGGCGATATTGGCGGCCGGCGCCAGCCGCCGCTCGGCACCAGTCACCTCCACGTGGATCTCCAGCGGCACGCGGGCCTGGAGGACCTTGGCGTACCAGCGCAGCGTGGCCGGCAGGCCCAGGTCGTCCAGGTGGGAGGGGCGCAGGTCCGCGATCAAATGGCCCAGCTCGTCCAGCGAGTCGGCCGTCATCTTCTCCAGCTCGCGCAGGCTTTTGAGCGCCGGGCCGGTGGCGTCGCCGAGGGTGCTGGCCACGCCGCGCAGGCCCAGGCCCAGGGCGGTGAGCGTCTGGCCGGTGGCGTCGTGCAGCTCGCGGGCGATGCGCTGGCGCTCGGCCTCCTGGGCCGCCACCACGCGGCGCAGGAGTTCGCCGCGCAGGGCCTCGCGCCGCTCGGCCTCCTTCAGGCGCTCCGCCTGCAGCTCGGCGATCTGGCGGCGCGCCTCCACGTCGAAGGCACGCAGGAAGCGCACCACAAAGACCGCGGCCATGATGGCCGCGCCGGCCCGCAGCATCTGGATCGGGAATCCAAACAGGCTGGCGAACAGCTCCTGGTTAAGGATGTTGGAGGGCGGCAGCGGGCTGGCCGGCACAAACACCTGCCCGACGAGCCCGTACCAGGCGAAGGCCACGGCCGCCCACAGGCTGTCACGGCCAAAGCCCATCAGGCCGGCGCGGCGGAAGGCCCGCTGCTGCGCCACCAGCCCCACCGCCGCCAACAGGGCGGCCGGCACGGCCAACACGTAGCGCGACCAGACGTTGACCACGGTCCAGAATTGCGGCGCCAGATCAGCGTCACCCCGCATCGCCAGCAGGCCGAGGCCCCAGAGCGCGGCCTGCGCCAGCGGCACCAGCAGGCTCAGCCGGCGCCGGCGCTCGTTGGTGGCCAGCAGTGAGGCCCCAAAAGCCGACAGCGACAGGAAGGAAAAGGTCAGCAGAGTCAGCCGCACGGCCTCCCAGGCCACGGCGGCCTCCGCCTGATCCTGCGCCGGCAGCAGGCGCAGGGCCTGGAACATCTCAAACCACTCGTGGACCCCGTGCACCAGGCCGAAGACGGCCAGCGGGCGCAGGGCGTGCCGCAGGCGGGCGTCGGCGGCGCGGCCGCCCTCCAGGACGATGGCCAGGCCCATATTGAAGAAGGCCAGGCCATAAACAAAGTAGACAAAACCCAGGACAGGTTGAGACATAAGTGATGGTCCGGCCTAAGGGTAACCCACGCCCCCCAGAAAAGCGCCTGAAAGGCGTCGCCTTTTTGCCGGTCACATATCATGGCGGCCCGGACCAGCCGGCCCGCCAGCGGCCGGCGCCGCCCACCCACTAGACAAGCCGCCCCGGCCGGCGTACACTCTAACTGGTCAGACCACTTAGCGCGAGGCCGCCCATGCCGTGGCACCCCCTTCCCAAGCCAACCGAGATCGCCGAGGCCCGCCTGTTGGAGGGCATCTTGGCCGGCCGCTTCCCGATCAACGGCACCTTGCCGGCCGAGCGCGAGCTGTGCGGCCAGCTCGGCGTGACCCGCCCCACCCTGCGCGAAGCCTTGCAACGCCTGGCCCGCGACGGCTGGGTGGAGATCCAGCACGGCAAGCCCACGCGCGTGCGCGATTACTGGCATGAGGGCAGCCTGGCCGTGCTGGCCACGCTGGCGCGCACCTCGGCCGAGCAGCCGGCCGATTTCTTCGACCACCTGCTGGAAGTACGCACCCTGCTGGCGCCGGCCTACACGCGCCAGGCCGTGGAACGGGCGCCGGCCGCCGTGGCCGATCTGCTGGCGGGCTACGGCCACTGGGGGGAAGAGCCGGCGGCCTGGGCCGCCGCGGATTGGGAGCTGCACAGCCGGCTGGCACGCTGGGCGGCCAATCCGATCTTCCCGCTCCTGCTCAATGGCTTTACGGGCCTGGCCGCCGCCATGGGCGTCCGCTACTTCACGTGGCCGGAAGGCCGCGAGCAATCCCGCCGCTACTATATCGCGCTGCGCCGGCTGGCCGCCGGGCCGGCCGCCGGGCGCGGGGACCGCGCCGAGGCCCTCACACGCCGCGTGATGCTGGCCAGCCGCACTGTGTGGCAGAAACATGCCCTGGGGGAAAAACGATGAAACGCTGGAATGGCTGGGGGAACACGGCCACCGATTATCCGGTGCCGGCGGCGGCGCTGGCCTATCTGACCGCGCACCTGGGCGCGTTGGACCCGCAGCCGGACGCCGCGCTCGAGGCCGTGGTCCGCGCGGTGCCGCCGG
>JAEURL010000197.1 GCA_016789165.1 Anaerolineales bacterium
CGATCCCGCTGCGCGCCGGCCCGGCCGGAGCGCCGTCGGCCGCCGCCCGGCTCGTTCCGGAAACCAGTTACCGCCAGGCCGTCGGCGACCTGACGATCACGCTGACCACCCCCGGCCCGTTCGCGGCCGGCCAGTACGCCACCCTGACCTTTGAGGTGACGGACACGGCCGGCGGGGCGCTGGTGACGGACCTGGAACAGTACCTGGGCGCCCAGGGCCACGTCGCCATCGTGGACGAGGCCGGCCGGGAATTTCCGCGCGTACATGGCTCGAAGAAGAACACCAACTTCAACACCGTCTTCCCCCGGCCGGGGCGCTACAAGCTGTGGGCGGAATTCCAGCGCGGCGGCCAGATCTACCTGGCCAGTTTCGTGGTGGAGGCGCGCTGAGCGGCGGGTGCTGGCCATCGACTATAATTCGCCCAATGCCCGGCGCCGTCTGCCCAATTTGTGACCGCCCCATAGACCCGGCCATCCGCCAGATCCAGCGGCAGCCGGAGCGGCACCTGATCCATCAGTTGCAGGCCCGCTATCCCGGCTGGCAGCCTGAGCACGGCGCCTGCCCGCAGTGCGTGTTCCAGGCGGCCCTGCAGGCGCGGGCCGCGCACAGCGATCACTCGCTTCAGCAGGAGCTGCAGCTGCCCTTCCCGGCTTATCTGCCGGACCAGGCCTACGTCCTGCCGACTCCCATGCGCGTGGCCGCCAACCCCAAGTACACGGGCCAGGGCGTGACCATCGCCTTCCTGGACTCGGGGTTTTACCCGCACCCGGATCTGACGCGCCCGACCAACCGCATCCTGGCCTATGTGGACGCCACCACCCCGGACCCGGCCGAGCGCCGCACCTTTGGCAAGATCGGCGTGACCAGCTGGCACGGCCTGATGACGGCCTGCGTGGGGGCCGGCAATGGCTTCATGTCCTCCGGGCGCTACCGCGGCCTGGCGCCGCGCGCCGGCCTGGTGCTGGTGAAGACCGGCAACCGCCGCAACCGCCACATCACCGAGCGCGACATCGGCCGCGCGCTCAAGTGGGTGATCCACCATCGCCAGCGCCACAACATCCGGATCGTCAACATCTCGCTGGGCGGCGACCATCCCTCCACGGGCCGAATGACGGACCTGGACGAGAAAGTGGAGGAGGCCGTCGCCGCCGGCCTGGTGGTGGTCTGCGCGGCCGGCAATACCGGCGAGCGCAAGCTCCTGCCGCCGGCCAGCGCCCCCTCGGCTATCACCGTCGGCGGGCTGGACGACCAGAACTCGCTGGACCGCCCGCTGCGCCGGCTGTACTGGTCCAGCTACGGCACAGGCGCGCACGGGGCCGCCAAACCGGAGCTGATCGCGCCGGCCATCTGGCTGGCGGCGCCGATGCTCCCCAAGACCACCACGCACAACGAGGCCCTCTTCCTGTGGAAGCTGGAGGGTCTGCCGGATGACGAGCTGATGCGCCAGCTGGAGATGCCCTACGCGGCCAAGCGCTTCAGCAAGCGCACCCTGAGCCTGCCGGTCGGCGAGATCCGGGCCGTCATCCGCAGCCGCATGATCGAACAGAAGTACATCCACCCGCATTACCAGCACGTGGACGGCACCTCGATGGCGGCGCCGATCGTCTCGGCCATCGTCGCCCAGATGCTGGAGGCCAACCCGGCGCTGACGCCCACCCAGGTGAAGGCCCTGCTGACGGCCACGGCCGAGCGCCTGCCGGACGCGCCGGCCGAGCGCCAGGGCCACGGCGTGGTCAACGGGGCGCGGGCGGTGGCCGCCGCGCTGCGGCTGAAGGCCGACCAAGACCCGACGCCGGTGTCGCCCCAGCGCACGCTCACCTTCTATTACTTCGACCAGGACGCGCGCCAGGTGGCGCTGGTGGGCACCTTCAACCACTGGCTGCCCTACGGCTATGAGCTGCAGCAATACGAGCGCGGCGCCTGGCGGCTGACGGTGCCGGCCTTCGAGCCCGGCCTGCACGCCTACAAATTCCTGATCGACCGCGTGCGCTGGGCGGCCGATCCCGAGAACCCGTGCCGCCTCGAAGACGGCCTGGATGGGTTTTATTCGTTGATCGAGATTTGACGGCGGACGTCAGCCGCGGGCCGGCCCGCGCTTGGCGCCCATCGTCCGTGATCCCGCCGGAGGCGACATGAACCGCGAATATCACCGCTGGTACAGCCCGGCTCTGGGCCGGGACATGGAACTGCTCATCTTTGGGCACGCCGGCGCGCGTGCGCTGGTCTTCCCCACCTCGCTGGGGAAGTTCTACGAGTGGGAGGACCGGGGCATGATCGCGGCCCTGGGCGAGCACCTGGAGCGCGGCTGGCTTCAGCTTTACTGCGTGGACAGCGTGGACGCCGAGGCCTGGTACGCCTGGCACAAGCATCCCGGCGCGCGCGCCTGGCGGCAGAGCCAGTATGACCGCTACCTGTGCGACGAGGTGCTGCCGCTCTCGCGCCAGAAGAACGACAACCCCTTCTGTATCACCGCCGGCGCCAGCTTCGGCGCCTACCATGCCATGAACTTCGCCCTGCGCCACCCCGAGATCACGGGCCGGGTGCTGGCCATGAGCGGCATGTTCAACGTCGAGCGCTGGCTGGGCGGCTACACGGATGAGCACGTCTACCTGAATTGCCCGTGCCTGTACCTGCCCAACGAGCACGACGAGGGCCGGCTGCGCGCCCTGCGCAACCTGGATATCATCATCGCCGTCGGCCGCGACGACCCCAACATCGCCAACAACCGCTGGTTCAGCGGCATGCTGTGGGGCAAGGGCATCGGCAACGCCCTGCGCGAGTGGGACGGCTGGTCCCACGATTGGCCGTGGTGGCGGCAGATGGCCACCCAGTACATCGGCGGCCACGACTGAGGCCGCGCCCCGCCGTTTCATGGCATAATGGCGGCCAACCTGCCGCTGTCCGAAAACTCAATAGCTGGAGGGACCGCAATGCTCAAGATCGGCGTCATTGTCGGCCGGGAATGGTCCTGGCCGCCGGCGTTTATCGACGAGGTCAACAAGCGCAACCAGGGCGTGATCGCCGAGTACGTCAAGCTCGGCGGCACCCCGATGAATGAGCCGTGCGCGTACGCCGTCATTGTCGACCGCATCTCGCACGAGGTCCCGTACTACCGCTCCTACCTCAAGAACGCCATGCTGCAGGGCACGCACGTCGTCAACAACCCGTTCATGTGGACGGCCGACGACAAGTTCTTCGAGGCCTCGCTGGCCGCCAAGCTCGGCGTGGCCAGCCCGCGCACCATTGCCCTGCCCAACAAAGAGTACGTGCCCGGCATCGTCCACACCGAAAGCCTGCGCAACCTGGTCTACCCGCTGGATTGGCAGGGCCTGGTGAACAACCTGGGCGGCTTCCCGGTCATCCTCAAGGACGCCCACGGCGGCGGCTGGAAGCAGGTGCACGTCTGCCGCTCGCTGGACGACCTGTGGAACTCCTATAACCAGTCCGGCCTGCTGACGATGGTCCTGCAGGAGTTCATCCAGTGGGACGACTACGTGCGCTGCATGTGCATCGGCCGGAAGCACGTGCTGGTGAAGAAATACGACCCCAACACCCGCCAGTACCTGCCGCCCGAGCTGGCGCCGGAGCTGCACGAGCGCATCGTGCGCGACAGCCTGACCCTGGTGAACGCGCTCGGCTACGACATGAATACCATCGAGTGGGCCATCCGCGGCGGGGTGCCGTACGCCATCGACTTCATGAACCCGGCCCCGGACATGGACGTCAACTCCACCGGCTACGACTATCACCGCTGGTGCGTGGAGCGCATGGCCGATATGTGCCTCGAGCTGGCGCTGAACCCCCAGCCGCCGGTGAAGGACCTGAAGTGGTCGGCGCTGTTTAACGCTTGACCCTCACGCGCCTCTCCCCGGCCGCCTGTCCCTCCCCCGCCGGGAGAGGGGCGGGCGGGTGACTGAAGGCCGGGTGGGGCAAGGCGAGGGCCGGAGACCGCCCATGAACCCGATCCGCGAGACCATCGACTACTATCACGCGCTGCTGGACCCGCAGACGGCCGCGGACACGGCCGGCCAGCTCACCGAACAGCAGCGCCGGCGCGGGCTGTTCTTCGGGGATCGGCCGCTGTGCACGGTGCTGCGCCCGCGCTTCCTGCGGACGGAGGAATACCGCGCGATCCAGACCGCCGTGCGCTCCCTGATGCCGGCCTTTGCCCGCGCCCACGCCGCCGCCCTGGCCGACGCCGACTTCCGCCACCAGTTCCGGCTGAGCGAGTGGGAGGAGGAACTGGTCCACGTGGACCCCGGCTTCCAGGCCGCCAGCCCCACCGCGCGCATGGATACCTTCTTTGATGAGGCCAGCCAGCTGTGGTGCACGGAGTACAACGCCGAGACGCCGGCCGCCGTGGCCTACAACGACGTGCTGACCGAGGTCTTCTACGCCCTGCCCGTCATGCGCGAGTTTGAGAAGACCTACGACGTGCGGCCGCTGCCCGGCCGGCATCACATGCTGCACGCCCTGATCGACTCCTACCGCCAGTGGGGCGGCGCCGAGAAGCCGCGCCTCGCCATCCTGGACTGGCACGAGGTGCCGACCTACAGCGAGTTCGTGCTGTTTCAGGATTATTTCCAGGCGCAGGGGTATGAGTGCGTCATCGCCGACCCGCGCGACGTGACCTACCAGAACGGCAAGCTCTACGCCGCCGGCTTCCCGGTCCACATCATCTACAAGCGCGTGCTGATCAGCGAGCTGGTGCTGCGCGGCGGCCTGGATCACCCCGTCATCCGGGCCGTGCGCGACCGGGCGGTCTGCATGGTCAACCCCTTCGTGTGCAAGATCCTGCACAAGAAGGCCAGCCTGGCCGTGCTGAGCGACGAGGCCAACAGCCGGCTCTTCACGCCGGCCGAACGCCAGGCCATCGACCGCTACATCCCCTGGACGCGCGTGGTGGCCGACCGGCCCACCACCTACGGCGGCGGCAACATCGACCTGCTGGCCTTCCTGGCCAAATACAAGAACGAGTTCGTGCTCAAGCCCAACGACGAATACGGGGGCAAGGGCATCGTGCTGGGCTGGGAGGTGGACCAGACTGAGTGGGAGGCCGCCCTGCGCGCGGCCCTGACCGAGCCCACCATCGTCCAGAAGCGCGTGCCGCTGCCCAAGTTCCCGTACGCCAGCTGGGTGGATGAGCGCGTGGCCATTTACGACCGGATGCTGGATACCAACCCGTACATCTGGTACGGCGCCTACGCCAGCGGCTGCCTGACCCGGCTGTCCACGGTCTCGCTGCTCAACGTCACCGCCGGCGGCGGCTCCACCGTGCCGACGTTTGTCGTCGAAAAACGCCTGTAACCGCGCCGTCTATCCGCCAGGAGACCCCATGCTCACGCCGCCTTCCCTCAGCATCGGCATTGAAGAAGAGTATCAGATCATCGACCCGGAGACGCGCGAGCTGCGCTCGTACATCACCGAGATGCTGGCCGAGGGCAAGATGGTGCTGGCCGAGCAGATCAAGGCCGAGCTGCACCAGTCGATCGTGGAGATCGGCACCAAGGTCTGCCGGACGCCGGCCGAGGCGCGCGCCGAGCTGGTGCGCCTGCGGCGCGGCGTGATGGATCTGGCCGCCCGCCAGGGTCTGAAGATCGTGGCCGCCGGCTCCCACCCGTTCTCCAATTGGCAGGAACAGCCCATCACGCCCTTCGACCGCTACGCCGGCGTCAAGCAGGACATGCAGATGCTGGCCCAGCAATTGCTGATCTTCGGCACCCACGTCCACATCGGCATCGAAGACCCGGAGTTTGTGATCGAGGCCATGAACGTGGTGCGCTACATGCTGCCGCACGTGCTGGCGCTCTCCACCAGCTCGCCCTTCTGGGTGGGCCAGGACACCGGCCTGAAGAGCTACCGCAGCATCATCTTCCGCAACTTCCCGCGCACCGGCATCCCGCCGGTGATCACCTCGCGCGGCGAGTTTGACCAGCTCAAAGACACCCTGGTGCGCACCGGCTGCATCCCGGACGGCACCAAGATCTGGTGGGACGCGCGGCCCAACCACAACTACCCCACCCTGGAGTTCCGCATCTGCGACGTGTGCACGCGCGTGGACGAGGCCGTGGCCATCGCCGCCGTCTTCCAGGCCCTGATCTACAAGATCTGGAAGCTGCGCCAGGACAATATGACCTTCCGCGTCTACCCGTCGGCCCTGATCGACGAGAATAAGTGGCGGGCGGTGCGCTACGGCCTGGACGGCAAGCTGATCGACTGGGGCAAGCAGGAGGAGAAGCCGGCCCGCGAGCTGATCGCCGAGATGATCGAGTGGTTCATCGGCGACGTGATGGACGAACTCGGCAGCCGCAAGGAGATCGAGTACGCGTTCAAGATCCTGGAGGAGGGCACCAGCGCCGACCGCCAGCTGGCCACCTTCCGGCAGACCGGCAGCCTGCAAGCTGTGGTGGACCGGCTGATCCACGAGACCGAAGAAGGCGTCCTCTGAGCCAGGGAGCCGGGGAGCAACGGGGAGCGCGCCCCGTTCCCGGCCCGCTGCTCCCCTGCCGGGAGGCATGGCATGTCCATCACCGACCGTCCCCTTACCTTCCTGTGCCTGGCGAATTTCTTTAAGGGCAACGCCTTCCTGCAGGCGGCCAAGCAGCTGGGGCACCACGTCCTGCTGCTGACCCAGGAGAAGCATCAGGACGAGCCCTGGGCGCGCGCGAGCATCGACGAGCTGTTCTTCCTGCCCTCGCTGTCCAAGCAGCCGGACATCACCTACACGGTGGCCTACCTGGCCCGCGGCCGGCACATCGACGCCATCATCGCCCTGGACGATTTCGACGTGGAGACGGCCGCGGCTCTGCGCGAGCACCTGCGCCTGCCGGGGCTCTCGGTCAGCGCGGCCCGCCACTTCCGCGACAAGCTGGCCATGCGCCAGGCGGCCCGCGCCGGCGGCGTGGCCGTGCCGGAGTTCACGCGCGTGGTCAACTACGACGAGCTGCGCGAGTTCATGGACCGCGTGCCGGCGCCCTGGCTGCTCAAGCCCCGCTCCGAGGCCAGCTCCATGGGCATCCAGCGCCTGTACGAGGCCGAGCAGTTGTGGCGCACGCTGGACCGGCTGGGCGATCAGCAGTCGTTCTTCGTCCTGGAGCAGTATCTGCCGGGCGAGGTCTACCATGTCGATGCCCTGGTGGACGGCGGCGAGCCGGTCTTCGCCGTGGCCAGCCAGTACGGCCGGCCGCCGCTCAACGTCTACCAAGACGGCGGCGTCTTCATCACCCGCACCCTGGACCCGGCCTCGGCCGATTGCCAGGCCCTGCTGGACGCCAACCGGCGCATGCTGCGGGCGCTGGGGCTGACGCGCGGCGCCGCGCACGCCGAGTTCCTCAAGTCCAACGCCGACGGGCAGTTCTATTTCATCGAGTGCGCCGCGCGCGTGGGCGGGGCCAACATCGCCGAGACGGTCGAGTTTGCCAGCGGCGTCAACCTGTGGGCGGAATGGGCCCGCCTGGAGGCCGGCCACCTGCGCGGCGAGGCCTACGCCCTGCCGGCCCTGGCGGGCCGCTCCGCCGGCATCCTGGTCTGCCTGGCCCAGCAGGAGTGGCCGGACACCTCCAGCTACACCGATCCCGAGATCGTCTGGCGGCTGAACAAGAAGAACCACGCCGGCCTGATCGTGGCCGGCCCCGACGCCGGGCGCATCCAGGCCCTGTTGGAAAGCTACGGCGAGCGCTTCGCGCACGATTTCCTGGCCGTGGCCCCGCCGCGCCAATCTGTGGCCGAGATGTGATGAACACCATTCTGTGCCTCACCAGCGAAGTCAAGGGCGCGGCCTTCATCCGCCAGGCCAAGCGCCTGGGCTGCCGGGTGCTGCTGCTGACGCGCGAGAAATTCCGCGACGCCGAGTGGCCGCGCGAGAGCCTGGACGACGTCTTCTTCATGCCCAGCCTCGAGAACGTCCCGCACGTCCTCAACGCCGTCAGCTACCTGGCGCGCGGACAGGCCATCGACCAGATCGTGCCGCTGGACGACTTCGAGGTGGAGACGGCCGGCTTCCTGCGCGAGCACCTGCGCCTGCCCGGCCCGGGCGTCTCGCTGGCCCGCCACTTCCGCGACAAGCTGGCCATGCGCACGGTGGCGGCCGCCGCCGGCGTGCGGGTGCCGGCCTTCACCGGCGTCTTCAATCACGAGCGGCTGCGCGACTTCATGGCGCGCGTGCCGGCGCCCTGGCTGCTCAAGCCGCGCGCCGAGGCCAGCGCCATGGGCATCAAGAAGCTGCACGGCCCGGACGAGCTCTGGCCGCTGCTGGAGACGCTGGGCGATAAGCAGTCGCACTACGTGCTGGAGCAGTTCCTGCCCGGCGACGTCTTTCACGTGGACGGGCTGGTCTGGGAGCGGGAGCTGCGCTTCGCGGCGGCCAGCGGCTACGGCCGGCCGCCCCTGGACGTCTACCAGGGCGGGGGCGTCTTCTATACCCGCGTGCTGGAGTGGGAGGCGCCGGCCACCCGCGAGCTGCTGGACTTCAATGCCCAGACCGTGCGCGCCCTGGGCGCCGAACACGGGGCCACCCACGCCGAGTACATCCGCGCCCACGCCGACGGCCAGTTGTATTTTGTCGAGTGTGCGGCGCGCGTGGGCGGGGCCAACATCGCCGAGGCCGTGGAGTTCGCCACCGGCGTCAACCTGTGGGCCGAATGGGCGCGCCTCGAAGTGGCCGCCCTGCGCGGTGAGGCCTACGCGCCGCCGGAGGCCCGCCACGGCTACGCGGCCGTCCTCAACTGTCTGGCGCGCCAGGAGTGGCCGGACCTGGCGCCCTACGCCGACCCGGAGGTGGTCTGGCGCCTGCACAAGCCTTACCACGCCGGCCTGATCTTGGCCACGCCGGACGCCGCCCGCCTGCAAGCCCTGGTGGAGGCCTACAGCCGGCGCTTCGCCCAGGATTTCCTGGCCGTGGCCCCGCCGCTGGAAACCGGGTACGAAGGGTGAACCTGCCTCGTCTGAGCGGCTGGCCTTGACAGAAAACCCGGCGCCCTCGGTAGGAATCCGGTTGCCGGCTCAGGGGAGTCCTGGCGCCGGCCGCGGCCGGCCTGCTATATAATCCCGCCCTGAGGCAGACTGTGTCTGAGTACCAGATTCTCCTGCTCCCCAAAGAGGGGTATTGGGACTGGGTGGCCGCCGCCCGGGACTACGTCCTGAAATTCGGGACCAACCTCACCTCGGACCCGGATTCGGCCGGCCGCTTCATGCTGCCCCTGCAGGTAGTCACCATCGCCGGCCTGCCGGGCGGATACCCCGCGCAAGGCGATATCCAGGCCTGGTTCACCCGCGCCTACCCCAGCGCGCGCGTGGATTTCGTGCCGGCCCGCACGCCGGCCGAGTTCGCGGCCGCGCTGGCCAAGCGCATCCAGTCCGGCGAGCGCTACGCCGCCGCCGGCCCGGACTTCGGGCGGGTCTGGCCGGCCGGCCGCTGCCTGGCCGGCCTGCACGGCCGCGCCGACGGCCGGCTGCAGGACGCGGACTTCGCCGTGATCGCCCAGGCCCGGGTGGAAGCCGTCAAACTGCTCTCCTCGGCCGCGCCAGAAGACGTGGACCGCCTGCGCGCCATCAACCCGCAGATGTTCATCCTGGTGCGCCTGTTTGCGGATTTCCGGGACCGCCTGGTGCGCGCCGAGGATTTCGCCACCTGGCTCAGCTACGACATGGGCCAGTTCTACCAGCGCGGCGTGCGCCACTTCGAGATCCACAACGAGGTCAACCTCAAGCTGGAGGGCTGGGGCCAGAGCTGGCGCGATGGGCGCGAGTTCGCGCAGTGGTGGCTGACGGTGCGCAACCGCCTGAAGGCGCTTTACCCGGAGGCCAAGTTCGGCTGGCCGGGCCTCTCGCCCGACGGCTTCCCCATGCCGGAGCGCACCAACGACCTGCGCTTCCTCGAGGAGGCTCAGGACGCCCTGCGCGCCGCCGACTGGATCGGCCTGCACTGCTACTGGCAGACCGAGGCCGAGATGCGCACGCCGGCCGGCGGGCTGGGCTATCTCGAGTATCGCCGGCGTTTCCCCGAGAAATTGCTCTTCATCACCGAATTCAGCAACCCCGCGCCCGGCGTGGACCTGCGCGTCAAGGGTGAGCAGTACGTGAAGTACTATCAGCTCCTGCGGCGGGTGCCCGGCCTGGGCGCGGCCTTTGCGTTCGTGGCCTCGGCCTCGGCCAATTTCCCGCACGAGGCCTGGCGCGACGAGGCCGGCCGCGCCACCGCCATCCCGGCGGTCGTCGGCCAACGGGCCCTGTAGAACAGTTACCGGTTTGTTTTCCAGGAGAGGTATCATGTCTGTGCGTCACAGCCTGCTGCGGGGGATCTTGACGGTGAGCTTGCTGGCCGTGTGGGCTGGCCCGGCGGCGCGTGTGCCGGCCGCCGAAGCCGCCACCTGCGCTGGCCCCAACTGCCTGTACCTGCCGGCCCTCAGCCGGGCCGTGGATGGGACGACCGGCGCCTCCTACACCTCGGGCTCGGCGCGCCAGTGGGATACA
>JAEURL010000298.1 GCA_016789165.1 Anaerolineales bacterium
CACGCCGATGGCCAGGAAGATCACCACCGCCCGGTACTTCCAGGCGGCATCGGCCACCAGCCACACGAGCACCAGGCCGATCCCCCAGAACCAGCTATCGCCGGAGTGGGCCAGAAAGCTGGCCAGGCCGCGCAGCGGGCCGGGTTTTTCGGCCAGGCGCAGGCGCTCCGACCAGCGAGCGTCCCATTCCAGCAGGGGCCGCAGCCAGGCGAAGCGGCTCGCCGACGATGTCTCGGTGGAGGTCATACGCGTCTTTCCAGCTCCTGCCGCAGCATCGCATATTGCCGCGGCTTATCCACGTCCATGCCCACTTCGGGGAAGGGGTTGATCAAGACCCGGCCGTCCACGCCCAGGCGCTCGCGGATGCGCTGCTGGCCGAACGGAATGCTCAGCCGGCCGAGCGCCACCAACAGGAAAGTATCCAGGCCCACCAGCCGGGCCTGCGCGATCAGGCTCTTGCGCGCCGCCACGATCTTGGTCCAGGCCGGGTGGTAATCGCTGAGCACGCCGGCCTTCGCCAGGGTCACATCGCCGGCCGTGAAGCGGCCCTCTTTCAGCCGGAAAAACGTGCGCCGCGAGCCCGGGAAGCGCGCCTCCATGGCGGCCTGCGGGATCAGCGAGTAGTACAGGTCATGGTCCGTCTCGAGCGCGGTGCGCACGATCCAATCCAGCATGGCCGCGGTCACCAGCGGCACATCCCCGCTGACGAGCAGATAATGGGTGGGCGGATCCCCCTGGGCCGCGCTCCAGCGCCCGCCGGCCACGATGTTGGCGATCATGTCGCCCTGGTTAGGCACGCTGCCCCACGGCTTGGCGCAGCGCAGCGGCGCGGCCTGCTCGGGCGTCAGGCCGGCCACGGCCACGCGCCGGATCATCTCCGCGCCGCCCAGGGCGTCCAGCGGCCACTGCACCATCGGCTGGCCGGCCAGCGGCAGCAAAGCCTTGGGTTGGCCCTGGGTGAGCGGATACAGCGGCTCGTCGGGCGCCGGCACGCCGCCGGCGGTGACAATGGCGTCGATAGTCGGCATCGGGCGTCAATCGTCCGTCAAACGCTGGAGGGTTGGCTCAAACTTCAACTCGTCGATCAGGGCGCTCAGTTCAGCCGGGCTCAGGGCGCGGCCCCGGCCGCTGGCCGCGATCAGGGCGGCCTCCATCATGTTCGTGCCGAAGGAACGGCCGTCCAGGACCGGCGTGGTGGTTAGCAGCCAGCGGGCGCCGGCCTGGCGGAAGATGGCCACGTCCTCGGGCGTGGTGGTGTTGGTGCAGATGATCTTGCCGTCCAGGCGCGCCGGCCGGAAGCGCTTGATGTAGTGGCAGTCGCCGGCGATGACGGTCGCCCACGCGTACCAGCGGCCATGCTTGGGCGTCCACTTCTCCTGCTTGTCGCCGGTCGGGTAGACCCAGGCGAAGGGCAGCCGGCCGATGACGGGCATCAGCGCGGCGGCCAGCACCTTGACCGTGGCCAGCCGGCGCAGCGGGATCGGCAGATCCAGCGCGAATATCAGGTCGCCGAAGACACACTCGTAGCCGCGTTCGTGAAAGCCCAGCGTCATGCCCCAGCGGTCCACGGCGGCCGTGAACAGCACCCGGCGCGGCGCCGCCGGCCCGAGGTGCGGCTCCAGGACCGCGGCCGCCCGCCGCTCGAGCGTGGTCTTCAGGCCGGTGCCGTCCACCAGCGGCGTGCGCTTGACGTAGCGCACCATCGGCTGGACGGAGTACTGCGGATGCCAGCGATCCGCCACCTGCACCCCCAGATCCGCGCCGCCCACGCCGAAGGCGTCCACCTGGCCGTCCAACTCCTGGTACAGCCGGGCGGCCTTCTCCATGTCGCCGTCGGTGCCGCGGCGCTCGATGCGCACGGACTGACCCAGCAGCTTGACCTCGACGGCCTTATCGCGTTTCGATGAACCCAGGCTGATGCTGACGGCGCGTTTCATGACGGGTGATGGGACGAGCCCTGCGGGACGAACGACGGCGGCGCGGGCGACGGCGACGTTCGTCCTTCGTCCTCCGTCAGCGCCTTCAACTCAGTCGGCGGCCTGCAGCGCCGGCCCGGGCGGCGCTTCTTTGCGGTAGGCCAGCAAACCCGGCGTCTGCCAGACGATCAGGGCCGTGGCCAGGATACAGCCCAGGCCGCCGGTGATCACCGAGAGCGCCGGGCCGAACGCCTGGGCCACCAGGCCGGCCTCCAGCTCGCCGAGCTGCGGCCCGCCCATGAAGAAGATCATGTTGACGCTGGTCATGCGCCCGCGCATGCCGTCCGGCGTGACCAGCTGGCGGATAATGTTGCGCAGGACCGTACTGACCATGTCGGCGGCGCCGGTGACAAACAGGCAGGCGAAGGTCAGCCAGAACGTGGCCGACAGGCCAAAGACGACCGTGGCCAGGCCGTAGAGGCCCACCGCCAACACTAACACCCGGCCGCGCTGGACGATGCGCTCCACCAGCGGCACCATCGCCAGGCTGGTGAGCATGGCCCCCACCGCCGGCGCCGCCGAGAGCACGCCGTAGCCCTGGACACCCACCTTCAAGACGTCCTGGGCGAAGATCGGCAGCAGGGTGGTGGCGGAGGCAAAGAAGGTGGCGAAGAAATCCAGCAGCATCGAGGCGCGGATGAGCGGCTGGCTGAAGACAAAGCGCAGGCCGTCCAGGCCGGCCCGCAGGCTGACCTCGGCGCGCTGCTCCGGCGGCCGGGCGGGCAGGTCCCGCATCAGCAGCAGCGATGTGATCAGGGCCACGAACGAGGCCGCGTCCAGGGCGTAGGCCCAGCCGACGCCGCCGGCCGCGATCACCACGCCGCCGAGCATCGGCCCCGTCACCGAGGCGACCTGGAACATGATGCTGTTCAGGCTGATGGCGTTGGGCAGGTGCTCGCGCGGGACCAGGGTCGGGAACAGGGACTGGCGCGCCGGCCCGTCGAAGGAGCCGATGGCGGCGCTGAGCGCGGCCAGCAGGTACAGCCAGCCGAGCGTGATGTGCCCCGAGAACGTGATCACGGCCAGGACGGCCGAGACCACGCCCATGCCGGCGTTGGTGAGCACCATCAGCCGCCGGCGGTCCACGGCGTCGGCCACCACGCCGCTGATGAAGGAAAAGACGATGATCGGGATGACCCGCACCAGGCCGACCACGCCCAGCGCCAGGGCTTTCTCGGCGGGCGCGGCCAGCAGCGAGACCTGCCAGAGGATGGCGGCCTGGCGCATCATCGAGCCGGCCATCGAGATGATCAGGCCGATCCAAAGCAGGCGGTAATTGCGATACCGCAGCGCCGCGAGCGCCGACGTCTTTTCAGGCTGGCTGTCCATACGCTTCGACACTTTCGTCCATCACCGATCACGGATCATCTATTCGCCACCGCCCTACGTCCCCCAATCGCGCAGGTACAGAAAGTCGTAACCCACCGTGCGGTTGCTCAGCTTGGCCACCAGCGGCATGACGCGTTTGAAATGGTTGCGGCGCAGACGGTCTACCACCAGCCGCACAAACGGCTCGTCAAAGCCGGCCGCCACGCACTCTTCCGGCTTGTAGCGCTGGTCCACCAGCAGGTAGAGCAGCTGGTCGGCGTGCGCGTAGGTCAGGCCCATCTCGCCTTCGTCTGTCTGCCCCGGCCACAGGTCGGCCGAAGGCGCCTTGGTCTGGATCGGCACCGGGACGTTCAGCGCCTGCGCCAGCTGGCGCACCTGGGTCTTGTACAGGTCGCCCAGCGGGTTCAGGGCGTGGGCCGAATCGCCGTAGAGGGTGCTGTAGCCGAGCATGATCTCGGTCTTGTTGCCGGTGCCCACCACCAGGCCGCCGAAGGCCGCGGACTGGTCATACAGCACCACCATGCGCGCGCGGGCCATGATGTTGCCGCGCCGCAGGTTGCTCATCTCCGGGAAGCGCGCCAGCAGGGGCTCGGCCATCTCCGTGATCGGGATGGTCAGGGATGGCACGCCCAACTGGTCGATGACGAGCTGGGCATGGTCCAGCGACTCCTGGGCCGAGGTGCGATAGGGCATGCGCACGGCCAGCACGTTCTGGGGGCCGAGCGCCTCGGCCGCCAGACAGCAGGCCAGCGCCGAATCGATGCCGCCGGAGAGGCCCACCACCGCCCGGCTCAGCCCGGTGCGCGTGATCTCCTCGCGCAGGAACTGGGTCAGGATAAGGCGCGCCAGGTCGGTGTTGATGCTGAGGTCGATGGTGTTCATAGCTTGCGGCGCCGCGGCCGGCCCTACCCTTTGTCCCGCGCGCCGGCGCTGCCGGCCGTGATGCGGGCGATCTCGCGCGCCACCAGGGCGTGGCGCTCGTCGCGCAGCAGCGGCAGCCGGGCGCGCGTGCGGTGCAGCTGGTTCAGGTCCAGCTGGACCGTCACCAGCGCTTCTTCAAAGTACGGCCCCTGGGTCAGCTGATCGCCATTGGGGTCAAAGGCCACCGCCCCGCCCCAGAAGTTCAGGCCGTCCTCAAAGCCGACCTTGTTGGTGTGGACTACGAAGGTCGTGAACAGGCTGGCGTAGGCCTTCAGGACGTGCTCCACCCAGCGGGCGCTCTCGAGGGCCGGCTCGCGGTTCAGGCCGCGGCCGGGGGAGGCCGAGGCGAACAGCATCACGTCGGCGCCGTCCAGCCAGAGCAGGTAGGGCGCGGAGGCGTGCCAGAAGTCCTCGCAGATCAGCATCCCCAGCCGGCCAAAGCGCGTATCGAAGGCCCGCACGGAGTCGCCCCAGGCGAAGAAGCGGCCCTCGTCGAACAGGCCGTAGGTGGGCAGATAGACCTTGTGGTGGACGTGGACGACCGTGCCGCGCGAGAGGTAGGCGGCGGCGATGTAGAAGCGGTTGCGCTGGTCCTCGTCCACGAAGCCCACCATCAGGTCGAGATCGCGCGCGCGCGAGGCGGCCAGCAGCTGG
>JAEURL010000328.1 GCA_016789165.1 Anaerolineales bacterium
AGGAGCTGGCGGTGCTGGATATTGCCGACCGCATCCTGCTGATTGCGGCGCCCGAGATCCCCACGCTCGCCAACGTCAAGAAGTTCTTCGACCTGAGCGAGAAGCTGGAGTACCCCAAGGACAAGATCATGCTGGTCCTGAACCGCATGGACAAGCGCTTTGGGATCTCCCCGCAGAGCATCGAAGAGACCCTCAAGCATCCGATTAAGGCCCAAATCCCGTTTGACGACCGGGTCATCATCAGCTCGGTGAACAGCGGCGTGCCGTTCGTGACGGGGAGCAAGAACGCCCCGCCGTCGGTGGCCATCAGCGAGCTGGCGCAGAAGGTCAAGGACGAGTTCGCGCCCAAGGAGGCCCCCCAGGAGAAGAAACCGGCCGCCAAACCGCGGTCTTTATTCGACCGCCGTTAGCCTATATAATCCAAGTACTGGTATGCAGCGTCGCCGTCTGGAGGAAAGGTATTTATGTCACTCCTGAAGCGCATTGAGAGCCGGCAAAGCCCGACTGGCCAATCGGGCAACACTGCGCCGATGCCTTCCCAGCCGTCAACCCCGGCGGGCGGGGGCGCCGGTGAGGACACGGCCTCCAAGCTGGCTGAACTGCGCATGCGCCGGGTATCGCCGCCGGCCGGCGGTGCGGCCACCACCGGCACGGGCGGCCTGGTGGACCTGAAGCTCCGGGTCCAGAACAAGCTGCTCTCCGAACTGGACCCGTCGATGGATATCTCGCGCACGGCGGAAGTGCGCAAGACTATCGAGGACCTGTACGAGAACATCCTGGCGGAGGAGGGCATCGTCCTCTCCCGCACCGAGCGCAAACGCCTGTTCGACTCGATCGTCTCCGAAATCCTCGGCCTGGGTCCGCTGGAGCCGCTGCTCCAGGATGAGACCATCACCGAGGTGATGGTCAACGGCCCCAAGAACGTCTTCATCGAGCGGCGCGGCAAGATCGAGCGCGCGCCCGTGATCTTCGAGAGCAACGAGCACGTCCTGCGCATCATCGACCGGATCATGTCGCCGCTCGGCCGGCGCATCGACGAGAGCCACCCCTACGAAGACGCCCGCCTGATGGACGGTTCGCGCGTTAACGCCATCGTCCCGCCCATCGCCCTGTGCGGCCCGACCCTGACCATCCGGAAGTTCTTCAAGAAGCCGCTCACCATCGAGAAGCTGGTGGAGTACGGCTCGGTGACGATGGAGGCGGTGGAGTTCATCCGCGCCTGCGTCACCTCGGCCTGCAATGTGATCATCGCCGGCGGCACCGGCTCGGGCAAGACGACCTTCTTGAACGTGATGTCGTCCTTTATCCCGGCCGACGAGCGCATCATCACCATCGAGAACGCGGCCGAGCTGCAGCTGCGCCAGGAGCACGTGGTGGGGCTCGAGTCGCGCCCGGCCAACATTGAAGGCCGCGGCGAGGTGACCATCCGCGACCTGGTGGTCAACTCGCTCCGCATGCGCCCCGACCGGATCGTGGTCGGGGAGATCCGTGACGGCGCCGCGCTGGACATGCTGCAGGCCATGAACACCGGCCACGAAGGCTCGATGACCACCTTGCACTCCAACAGCGCCCGCGACGCCATGGCGCGCCTGGAGACCATGTGCCTGATGGCGGGCATGGACCTGCCGGTGCGGGCCATCCGCGAGCAGATCGCCTCGGCCATCAACATCATCGTCCATCTCGGCCGCCTGCCGGATGGCTCCCGCCGCGTGCTGCAGATCGCCGAAGTGCAGGGCATGGAAGGCGACGTGATCACGATGGCCGATATCTTCATGTTCGAGCAGACCGGCTACGAGAAGAATAAGGTCATCGGCCGGCTGCGCCCCACCGGGTTGCGCCCGCGCGTCATGGAGCGCATCGAAGAGGCCGGCATCCATCTGCCCGCCTCGGTCTTCGGGGTGGGGGAACGCGGCCGTTATTAAGCCTCCTCGGCCAAGGAGACAAGCCGGATGAATGCTGGAGTAATCATCGGGATCATCGCCTTCCTGGTGGTCCTGTGGGGGGTGGGCATCGGGGTGACGGTCTTCTTCCTCCGACGCCAGACCGCGGCCGAAGAGCGGCTGGTGGAGCTCACCCGCGGCGCGCAGGCGGTGGCGGCGCCCAAGCCGACCGAATCCGGGCCGCGCACCGGCATCCTGATCGACAGCCTCAACCGGGCCCTGGCCGGCCGCGGCTTCGCCGAAAGCATCACCCGCGACCTGGCCCGCGCCGATATCAAGCTGAGCGTCGGCGAGTACCTGGCCCTGCACGTCATCCTGGCCGTCGGCGCCTTTGCCATTGTGGCCTTCCTGCGCCAGGACATGATCCCGGGCGTCGTGGCGGCCCTGGGCAGCCTGTTCCTGCCGCGCGTCTACGTGGGCCGCGAAAAGCAGGGCCGCCTGACCCGCTTTGACAACCAGCTGGCCGACATGCTCAACCTGGTGGTCAACGGCCTGCGCGCCGGCTACAGCGTGAACCAGGCCATGGAGGCCGTCAGCCGCGAGCTGCCGGCGCCGATCTCCACCGAGTTCAAGCGCGTGGTGCAGGAGATGCAGATCGGCCTGCCGATGGAAACCGCGCTGACCAACCTGACGCGGCGCATCCCCAGCAAGGACCTGGACTTCGTGGCCACCGCCATGAACATCCAGCGCGAGGTGGGCGGCAACCTGGCCGAGATCCTGGATACCATCAGCTTCACCATCCGCGAGCGGGTGCGCATCAAGGGCGAGATCGAAACCCTGACCGCCCAGGGCATGATGACGGGCTATGTGATTTCGTTCCTGCCCATCGGCCTGGGTGTGGTGCTGTATTTCCTCAACCCCAAATACCTGGGGATGTTCTTTACCAGCGGCTTCTGCGGTTGGCTGGCCCTGATCGTCGCGGCGCTGCTCATCATTATCGGCTTCTCCATCGTGCGCAAGATCGTGGCCATCGAGGTCTAGCCGGGAGACGCGCTCATGCCCTCGCTGTTTTTGATTATCGGGATCGTGGTCGTGCTGGTCGTGGCCGTGGCGCTGGTCATCGCCGGCCTGCGCGCCCCCAAGGGCGGCGATCCGCTCCAAGCCCGCCTGGCCGAGTACTCCACCCGCGAACGGCCGATGTCGCTCGAAGAGATCGAGATGTCGCAGCCGTTCAGCGAGCGCATCCTGATGCCGCTGCTGCGGCAGGTCGGCGAGTTCGTCATCCGCTTCACGCCGCAGTCTTCGCTGCAGGCCATCCAGCATGACCTGGACCTGGCCGGCAACCCCAAGGGCATCGAGCCGGTCACCTTTTACACCGGCCGCATCATCATGGCCGCGCTGGGGGCCGGCCTGATCATCCTGCTGGGCGTCATCACGGCCGACCCGACCTCGTTCTTCTCGTTCAAATCCGGCTCCGGCAAGGTGCTGGCCAGCGCGGCCGGCGCCGCGGCGCTGGGCTTCTTCATCCCCAACCTGCTGCTGCGCAGCCGCATCAACCGCCGCCAGGACGGCATCATCAAATCCATGCCGGACGCGCTGGATCTGCTGACGGTGTGCGTGGAGGCCGGCCTGGGCTTCGACCAGGCCATGCAGCGCGTCAGCGAGAAGTGGGACAACGAATTGGCGCTGGCCTTCGCGCGCTGCATCCAGGAGATCCGCCTGGGCAAACTGCGCCGGGAGGCCCTGCGCGATATGGCCGAACGCATGGGCGTGCCGGACATGACCAGCTTCGTGGCCGCCCTGATCCAGGCCGATCAGCTGGGCGTCAGCATGGCCAAGGTGCTGCGCATCCAGTCCGACCAGATGCGGATGCGGCGGCGCCAGCGGGCCGAGAAAAAGGCGCACGAGGCCCCGATCAAGATGCTCATCCCGATGGCCTTCCTGATCTTCCCGGCCATCTACATCGTGCTGCTGGGGCCGGCGGCCCTGCAGGTGATCCAGCAGTTTGGGTTTGGCTTCCTCGGAGGCGGGTGAGGGGGAGCAGCCCGCCGGTATGCCGCAGGCCGCGCTAGCGCGCCCAGGCGGACCGGTCCGACCCAAATGGGCCTACCGCGCCCGGCAGACCGCCTGGGCCGTGGTGGACCTGGTCTTCCCGCCCCGGTGCGCCGGCTGCCGGCGCTCGGGCGAACGTTTTTGCACAGCGTGTCAGACGTCGCTCAGTTTGATCACGGCGCCGGTTTGCGAGTGGTGTGGCTACCCAGCCGACCCGCAGGCCGGCGTTTGTCGCAATTGCCGCGGGCGCGGCGCCGCCGCCCTGGCCGGCATCCGCTCGGTGGCTTTCTTCGAAGGTCCGCTCCAAGGCGCGCTGCATCAGCTCAAGTACCGCCGCGACGTCATCCTGGCCGATACCCTGGCGCGCTGGCTGGCGCAGTCCTGGGACCCGGCCGCCCTGCCGGGCGACCTGGTGGTGCCAGTGCCGCTCTCCGCGCAGCGCCTGCGCGAACGCGGCTACAACCAGGCCGGCCTGCTGGCGCGCGGCTTCGCCGACCTGTGCGGGCTGGCCTGCCGGCCGGAGGCCCTGCGCAAAACGCGCCACACCGCCTCCCAGGTGGGCCTCTCGGCCGAGGCGCGGCAAACCAATGTGCGCCAGGCTTTCGACGCCCAGCCCGCGGCCGTGGCGGGGCGGGCCGTGATCCTGCTCGACGATGTCTGCACCACCGGGGCGACCCTGGTCGCCGGGGCCGAGGCCCTGGCGGCGGCCGGGGCGCGCTCGGTCTGGGGCTTCACCCTCGGACGGGCGCGCTGACGGCCGCTTGTGAGTCCATCCGGCGCCGGCTTGGCCGGCCGCCTCATGAGGAGGAAACGCTATGACTGTCTCTGTCACGATTCACGGACGCGATGTGGATATCAAGCCGCGCCTGCAGGAATACGTGGAAAAAAAGGTGGGCAAACTGGATCGGTACCTGGCGGTGATCCGTGAGGCGCGCGTCGATCTGACCGAGGTCAAGAGCGCCCGCTCGTCGTCTGACCGCTACGTGGCCCAGCTGACGATCCCGCTGAAGGGCACGGTGCTGCGCGCTGAGGAGCGCCACAACGACGTGTTTGCGGCCGTGGATGCGGTGCTGGACAAGATGAACCGCCAGATCGAGCGCTACAAGGGCAAGCGCTGGCGCGGCCGCGGCGATGGGATGGAGGCCGCCGAGTTGGCTCTGGAGCCCGAGGAAGAGGCGCCGGTGGCGGAGGCCGAGGACGAGGTTCCCACCCTGGTGGTGCGCCGCAAGAAGTTCCTGCTCTCGCCCATGAACGAGGCCGAAGCCATCGAGCAGATGCAGCTGCTCAGCCACGACAACTTCTTTGTCTTCTTCAACGGCGAGACCAACCGCGTCAACGTCCTTTACCGGCGCCGTGACGGCAACCTGGGCCTGATCGACCCGGATGTTGGCTGACCGACTAATTGAACAGGAGGCGTGCCGGCGGTCCGCGCGACCGTCGGCACGTTTTGCTTAAGATGACGATCACGGCCCTGCTCTTTATCGGGGCGGGGGGCGCCAGCCCCCTGGAGCGCTGGATGGCCGCCGGACGCCTGGCCGCCGCCGCGGACAGCCTGGCGGCCCTGCAGCAGGTGCCCGGCCTGGACCGCGTGGTGGTGGCCACCAACCAGCCGCGCCTGGCGGCTGAGCACCCGGAGTGGCCCGTGCTGTGGGACTTCGACCCGCCCGGCGCGCCCTTTCACTTCGGAGCCCGTCTGGCCGCGCTCACCGCCGCGTACCCGGCCGACGTACATGTCTATCTGGGCGCCGGCTGCGCGCCGCTGCTGCCGGCCCAGGCCTTGGCCCAGGCCGCCGCCGAGGTGGCGGCCGCGCCGGGGCCCTGCGCGGTGGCCAACAACCCGCTGTCCTCCGATTGGGTGATCTTCAACTGCGCGCCGGCCATCCAGGCCCGGCCGGAGCGCCTGGGCCGGGACAACATGCTCGGCCCGGTGCTGCGCCGCGAGGCCGGCGTGACCGTGCTCGGCCAGCCGGTGGGCGCCGCGGCCCGCGCCGACCTGGACACCCCGGCTGACCTGGCGGCCGTCGGCCAGCGGCTGGATCAGCTCGGGCCGCACCTGGCGGATTTCCTGCGCCGCCAGCCGCCGCCGGCCGGCCTGCAGGCGCGCTGGGCGGCGGCCCGCCAGGTGCTGCATACCCCCGAGGCGCGCGTGACCGTCGTGGGGCGGGTGGCGGCCTCCGTGTGGGGGGCGGTGGAACGGCAGGCCAAGGCCTGGGTGCGGGTGCTCTCCGAGGAACGCGGAATGACGGCCAGCGGCCGCCTGGCCGCCGGCCGCGTCCGGTCGCTGGTGGCCGCCCACCTGCTGAACATCGGCCCGGCGGCTTTCTGCGCCGAGCTGGCTGAAATGGCGGACGTGGTGTTCTTTGACACGCGGGTGGCGCTGGCGCACGCCGGCCGCTGGCCGGCCGCCGCGGACCGTTACGCTTCAGACGCGGGCGTGGTCGAAGCGGTCCAGGACGAGTGGCTCCACTCCCTGACGGCCGCCGCGGCCGCGGCCTCAATCCCGATCTTGCTGGGCGGCCACGGCGTGGTCACCGGTGATCTGCTGGCGCTGCTGGAGGCCGGCCCGCCGGCGACGCCAGGAGCGGGGTGACGGTTACGGCCCGGCGCGGGTTGGCAGCGAGGGGGCGCGAAAGCGGCGCCAGCCAGCGGGGGCGCCGGCCGCTGACTGGGCTTACCAGCCGTCCAGATACTTCTTCCAGATGGAGTTCTCGGTCAGGTGGCGCTCAAAGAGGTAGGCGGCCGTGGCCTGGGGCTCGCCGGGGCGGCGGCGTAGGGGCATCTCGGCCTCCACCGCGGTCCGGCCGCCCTTGCGCCGGTTGCAGGCCGGGCAGGCAGCCACCAGGTTGTCCCAGCGGTGCCCGCCGCCGCGGTGGCGCGGCATGACGTGGTCGATGGTCAGATGATGGGTCTGCCGGCCGCAGTACTGGCAGGTGTAGCCGTCGCGGCGGAAGATCTCGCGCTTGGTGAGCTTGACCCGCGGCCGCGGGCGCTTAACCATATGTTCCAGCTTGATGACGGACGGTTTGGGGTAATGGTTGCGCGCGGAGTGGACCCATCCGCGCCCGTCCTCCAACAGGCGCGCCTTGCCGCTCATCAACAGGCCGATCGCCCGTTGCATGTTGCACACATTGAGCGGCTCGTAATTGGCGTTGAGTACCAGGACAGGTTCGTTCATGAACGGGTGGCTCGCAATGGCGCCCCGCACACAGGGTCCCAATGGGCGGAATTCTAGCATCGAGGCAACCGGCCGGCAACCGGGCCGGGGGCCCTATCAAGTGAGGCGGCCGGCCGGGGGTCAGGGGGCGGGGCGAGCCTGCTGGCGCTGGAGCAGGCGGTACTTTTCGAATTCGAAGCGGGCCATGAGCAGGCTGAGGCGCAGACCATGCCAGCCGTCCCGCCAGCCGGCCAGGGTCACATAACGCCACCAGAATTGGCGCACCGGCATGGTCAGCAGCTGGCGCGCGCGGGCGCGGACCCCTTCCAGTTCCAGGCGCTGGGCGTCGTAGCGGGCGTAATACGTCTGCTTGGCTACAAACTCGCCCACGGTCTCGTAGTTGAGGTGGACCAGCGGGTTCTGCAGCCGGCCCTCCGGGCCATCCAGCAGCACCAGTTCGTGCACGGGCCGGCCCGGATCGTAGCGGGCGCGCTCGCGGCGCAGCAGCCGCAGCTGGAAATCCGGATACCAGCCGGCGTGCAGGGTCAGCCGGCCGAACAGGTAGTTGTGGCGCGGCACCCACCAGCCGGCCTCCGGCCCGGCCAGCACCGTCCGCACCTCGGCCGCCAGCGCCGCCGGCACGCGCTCGTCGGCGTCGACGAACAGCACCCACTCCGTCCGCGCCTCGGCCAGGGCCGCATTGCGCTGGCCGGCGTAATGGTCGAAGCGGCGCTGGACCCAGCGCGCGCCGGCCGCCCGGGCGATGGCTTCCGTGCCGTCGGCGCTGAACGAATCGAAGACGAGCAGCTCGTCGGCCCAGGCCAGCGACCGCAGGCAGTCTGGCAGATGCTTCTCTTCGTTGTAGGTCAGGACGATGGCGGTCAGCATGGCTGGAGGGGCGGCTGGCGCTCAGTGTGGTTAGGCGCGGCCGGCCCGGTTACTCCGTGAGCCGTGGGTCGATGGCAACCCGCCCCCGCCGGCTTTGCCAGACTTGCACCACCTCGGCCAGCATCTGGTTCAACTCGGCGCGGCGGTCCGGCGTGAGCTGGCCGCGCTGGCTGCGCCGGTGGTTGGCGCGGATCCGGCCGCGCATGGCCGCGCTCACCAGGCCCTGGACCAGCGCGTTGACCACCGGCCCGTGGTAGCGCCGGTAGAGCCGCCGCCGGCTGGTCCACAGGTGGACGAAGGAGCGCGTGGGGTCCTGGGCCGTGCTGCGGCCGCCGTAATGGATCACCGCGGCGGCCGGCGCCACCCAGCTTTCCCAGCCGGCCCGTCCCAGCCGCCATTGCGCGTCGATCTCCTCGCAGTACATGGTGAAGGACTCGTCAAACAGCTCGCCTCCCCACGGCTGGAGCGCCTCGGCGCGCACCAAGAAGGCCGCGCCCAGGGTGTGGTCCACGCGGAACGGCGTGCCGGCCGTGTACCAGCGCGCCGGGTAACGGCCGTTCCAGCCGGAATCCAGCAGGCGCCCCAGCCGGCCCGGCGGCGGGTAGAGGTCCAGCGCCGCCTGGATCACGCCTGGAAAGCGGAAGCCGGAGTGCTGCAGGCTGCCGTCCGGGTTGAGCAGCTTGGGGGCGATGACGCCGGCGCGCGGCCGCGTCCGCAGGGCTTCCACCAGCGTCCGCAGGGCGCCCGGCTGGATCAGGGTGTCCGGGTTGAGGATGAGGTAAGCGAAGAAATCGTCTTCGGCGGCCAGCGTGCGCAGGCCGAGGTTGTTGCCGGCGCCCATGCCACGGTTCTCGGCGGCCACCAGCCGCGTGTGCGGGAACTGCTGGCGCACCATCGCGGCGGAGCCGTCCTCCGAGCCGTTGTCCACCACGCACACCCGCGCGCGCAGCCCGCCGCGCGCCAGGTCCACGTAGATCGAATCCAGGCAGGCGGCCAGCAGGTCGCGCACATTCCAGTTGACGATGACCAGGCCCAGGTCCGGGCCGCCGGCGCTCACGGCTGCTCGATCTTGATGTACCGCGGGTCGACGCGGTTGTTGACGGCCGCGATCTCCACTTCTTCGTGGATCAGGCCGGCCCAGAAGTACTGCGGGTTGCGGGCCGGCACCACCTCGTCCAGGGTCACGCCGCCGGTCACCAGGGCGCGCTGGCCGGGCATCAGGTAATACTGCGGCCGGCCCTGGTCGTCCGGGATCAGGGTCAGGTCCTCCGGCCGGCCGATGGCCCAGCGCCAGGGGTAATCGCTGGCGCAGGTATCGCACATCAGGCCCACCCGGAAAGCGCCGGCCTCCACGTACTCGCCCAGGGTGTTGTAGTTGACGCTCATCGAGTCGTACACGAAGCCGGCCGCCGGCCCGGTGGTGCGGATTGGGGCGGTGCCGTAGTTGTAGACCGTCAGCGTGAAATACAGGGTCTGGCCGAAGAGGACGGCCTCGGTGGCCGAGTACTGCACTTCGCCCAGGTGGATCTCGGCCCGCGGCAGGCCGCCGCGCGCCAGGGTCAGGGTGGTGGTGATCAGGGTCTTCTGGCCCAGCCGGTCCTCGGCCCGGGCCGTCACCACGTAGTCGCCGTCGGCCGGCGGCTCCTGGCCCAGATCGATGCCGCCGTCGTAATCGTAGGTGTGCAGGCCGGCCTCGCCCGGCAGCTTCAGCGAGTCCGCGCTCTCCGCCAGGGGCAGGGCCGTGCCGGAGCCGTCCGCCCGGCTCAGGCTCAGCCGCAGGCCGTCCGCGTTGACGGCCTTGGAGAGGCCCACGTTGATGATCACGCGGTCGCCCAGGCCGTCCTGATTGGGCGTGAACAGCTGCGGCGAGACGGACAAATTGCTCAGCTCGGGCAGGGCGGTGTCGGCCTCCGCCACCGTGAGGGCGCCCGTGACCTGGTTCTGCTGGCCGGCCTCGTCCACGGCCTCAATCACCCAGGTGTACGCGCCGTCGGGCAGCACGCGGGCCAGGACCTCGCCCGCGAAGGTGTCGTCGGGCAGGCGGAAGGGGTCCACAATGCCGCTGAACAGCACCTCGTTCGATCCGGCCTGGCGCGCTTTGGCGTTCCGGAAATCAAAGCGGCGGCCGGCGGCGTCTAACAAGTAGATCGAGACGGTGGCCGGCCGGCGCAGCCGATAGCGCACCACGGTCACATCGTCGCGGCCGTCGGCGTTGGGCGTGAGGCGGGTGAGTGAGAAGGAGGCCGCCGCGAGCGGCGGGCCGGAGGGGGTCAGCCAAGCCCAGGCCGCCGCCAGGGCCAGCGCCGTCGCCGCCAGCGCGACGCCGGCCGTCAGCCATAATGAGAGACGCATGGCGGCACTCTACCAGAAAGACCGGGGAAGTCAAAGCGCCGGCCGACTAGTTTTCTTTTGCCTGGCATCGTGCTACTATTCTGACCCAATGCTAACCTACCAGGAAGCGTTGGATTACCTGTACAGTTTCGTGGACTACAGCGCCACGCGGCTGGTGAAGTACTCCACGCAGACCTTTGACCTCAGCCGTATGACGGCGCTGCTAGATCGGCTTGGCCATCCAGAGCGCCGTTTTCAAAGCCTGCACGTGGCCGGCACCAAGGGCAAGGGATCGGTGGCCGCCATGTGCGCCAGCGCCCTGACCGCCGCCGGCTATCGGACGGGCTTCTACACCTCGCCGCATCTGCAGGACTTCTGCGAGCGCGTGCAGGTGAACGGCCGGCCGATCGATCCGGCGGACCTGGCCGCGATTGTGGAGCGCCTGCGCGAGCTGGCGCCCCAGGTGCCGGGCATCACCACCTTTGAGCTGACCACGGCCCTGGCTTTCGAATACTTCGC
>JAEURL010000393.1 GCA_016789165.1 Anaerolineales bacterium
GCCTGATCGCCTTCGGGTCGTCGCTGGACTGCCCCGGCCCGCTGGCCCGCACCGCCCGCGACGCGGCCCTGGCCCTCAACGCCATGGCCGGCCCGGACCCGCGCGACGCCACCGCCGCCGCCGTCCCGGTGCCCGATTACACCGCCGGCCTGGAGGCCGGCGTCAAGGGCCTGCGCATCGGCCTGAGCCCCGACTACTTCCGCATCCGCTACCCGGACCCGGCGACCGGCGAAATCCATGATACGGCCCTGCCGGACGAGATCGTGGCCGCCACCC
Organism: Anaerolineales bacterium; assembly: GCA_016789165.1. Taxonomy (GTDB): domain Bacteria; phylum Chloroflexota; class Anaerolineae; order Anaerolineales; family UBA6663; genus SpSt-583. The sequence continues at coordinate 277 of JAEURL010000393.1, forward strand.
GGCGCGCCGCCGAGGCGCTGGCCAGCGCCGGCGCCGAGATCGTGGAAGACGTCCCCCTGCCCAACACCGCCTACGGCATCCCGGCCTACTTCGTCATCTCGCGCGTGGAGGCGGCCTCCAACCTGCACCGCTTCGACGGCGTGAAATACGGCCACCGGGCCACGGCCGATGTGGGCGACCTGCGTGACCTGTACCGCAAGTCGCGCGGCGCGGCCTTCGGCCGGCAGCCCAAGCTGCGCATCCTGATGGGCATGTACGTCTCCGGCGCCCAGTACGCCAAGCAGTACTACCAGCACGCCCTGCGCGTGCGCACGCTCATCCGCCGGGACTTCGAGGCCATCTTCGATCCGGCCGGCCCTTACCGCCTGCACGCCCTGCTGACCCCCACCACCCCCACCACGGCCTTCGAGATCGGGGCCGTCTACGGCAACTCGGTGCTGATGCAGTACGCGGACCTGCTGGCCGTCAACGCCGACCACGCCGGCCTGCCGGCCATCTCCTTCCCCGGCGGCCTGGACGCGCAGAACCTGCCCATTGGCCTGCAGTTCTTCGGCAACGACTGGGACGAGGCCACCCTATTGCGCCTGACCGCCGCCTACGAACACCTGACGGCCGGCGAGGCCTGGCGCCGCATCCGGCCGCCGCTGCTTGGTTGACGGCCGGCGGAGGGCGCCATGATCACGATCTATCACAAGCAGGCCAGCCAGGACGCGATTGAGACGCGGGCCGAGGTCTGCGAGGGCAGCTGGGTGCACGTGGTGGAGCCCACCCCGGCCGAACTGGACCACCTGCGCGGCCTGGGCCTGCCGCCCGATTTCCTCACCCACCTGGCCGACCCCGACGAGCGCGCCCGGGCCGAACGCGACGACGGCACGACCCTGATCGTCCTGCGCTTTCCGTTCGCCCAGGGCGCTGACGCCGACCTGCCCTACGTCACCATCCCGCTGACGATCATCATCACCGGCAGCGTGCTGGTCACCATCTCCCCCCAATCGACCGGCTTCCTGCAGAAGTTCGCGGCCGGCCACGTGCGCGGCCTGTCCACGGTGAAGAAGACGCGCTTCGTCCTGCACATGCTCTGGCACATCGCCAACGCCTACCTGGCGCAGGTGCGCGAGATCAACACGGCCGTGGACGCGCTGGAGGACCGCCTGCAGCGCTCGCTGCGCAACCAGGAGGTCCTGGGCCTGCTGAGGTACCAGAAGAGCCTGGTGTATTTCACGACGGCGCTAAAATCTAACGAACTGGTGCTGGAGCGCCTGCAGAAGGGCCGGCTGCTCCAGATGTTCGAGGAAGACGCGGAACTGCTCGAGGACGTGCTGATCGAGGTGCGCCAGGCGATTGAGATGACCGAGATTTCGGAGAACATCCTCAGCCAGATGATGGATGCCTTCGCCTCGATCATCTCCAACAATTTGAACGTCGTCATGAAGGTGCTGACCTCGGTGACCATCGTCATCAGCCTGCCCAGCCTGGTGGCCAGCCTGTATGGCATGAACGTGCCGCTGCCCGGCGCCGAGCACCCGCTGGCCTTCCTGGGCGTCCTGGGCGCGGCCGTGGCCGTCTCGGCCCTGGTGGCGTTTGTTTTTTGGCGGAAAGACTGGTTGTAAAGTATGTGGTTTTACGTGATCCAAGGCGCGCTGCTGGGGGTCTCGGTGGCCGTGGCCCCGGGGCCGCTGCAAGCTTACCTGCTGGCGCAGACGCGCCGTTACGGGGCGCGCCGCACCTGGCCCCTGATCCTGGCGCCCGTCGTCAGCGATATCCCCATCATCGCCCTGGTGCTGCTGGCGCTGGCCTGGCTGCCGGAGTGGGCCCTGCGCGGCCTGCAGGTGGCCGGCGGCCTGCTGCTGCTCTACATGGCCTACGAGCAGTACGTGGCCCATCGGCAGCCCGGCGCACACGCGGCCCCGCCTCAGCCGGTGGGCGGCACCTTTCTCAAGGCGGTGCTGCTCAACGCGCTCAGCCCGGGGCCGTACGTCTTCTGGACCACCATCGCCGGCCCGCTCTTCTGGCGCGCCTCGGCCGAGGGGGGCTGGCTGGCCTACCTGTTCCTGGCCAGCTTTGGCGTGGCGCTGGTGGCCGGCCTGGCCATCTACGTGGCCCTGAGCAGCGGCACCCGGCACCTGGACGAACGCTACCAGCCCATGATCACGGCCCTGACCATCGGCATCATGGCCGTGTTCGGGGTCTACCAGGTATACGCCGGCGTCTTCATCCCCGCCTCGGTCGCCCTGGCGCGCTGAGCGGCGCCGGGCCCGCCCACGGAGGCCGGCATGGAATTCACACTCCCCGACGGCAGCCTGTACTACGAGCGGGCCGGCGCCGGCGCGCCGGTGGTGCTCCTGCATGGGTTCTCCTTCGATCGGCGGATGTGGGCGGCGCCGGCGCGGGCGCTGGCCGCGGCCGGCTTCCAGGCCATCGCCTATGATCTGCGCGGCTTCGGCCGCTCCACGTTGCCGGCCGGCCCTTACGCCCACGTGGAGGACCTGCGCGCCCTGCTCGACCACCTCGGCCTGGAGGCCGCGCACCTGGTGGGCCTCTCGCTGGGCGGCGGGCAGGCCATCGAGTTCGCGCTCAAATATCCGGAGCGGACGCGCTCGCTGACGGCCGTGGACAGCACCCTCGGCGGCTATCCCTGGACCAAGGACTGGGGCGAGCCGGGGCGGCTGGCCCGCAGCGTCGGCCTGGCCGCGGCTAAAGCGGCCTGGCTGGCGGACCCCGTGATCGCGCCGGCGCTCGAGCGGCCGGACGTGGACGGCCTCGTGCGCCAGATGGTGGCCGATTACTCGGGCTGGCACTGGCTCAACCGCGACCCGGAGACGGGCGGGCGCGGGCCGGTCCCGGCCTACGCCCCGCTGGGCGAGATCCGGGCGCCGGCCGTGATCGTGGTCGGGGAAACGGACGTGCCCGATTTCCACGGCGTTGCCGACCACCTGGCGCGCCGCCTGCCGCGCGCCCGGCGCGTGGAGCTGGCCGGCGCCGGCCACCTGAGCAGCCTGGAAGCGCCGGAACGTTTCAACGCCGTCCTGCTGGATTTCCTGCTCCAATCTGCCTGAGGTGTCTGCTGTGCCTACGCCCCGCCTGGCCGTCGTCGGCAGCCTCGTGCTGGATCTGGTCGTCTGGCTCGCCCATCTGCCGCGCCGCGGCGAAACCGTCTTCCCGCGCCGCTTCGAGACCTTCGC
>JAEURL010000419.1 GCA_016789165.1 Anaerolineales bacterium
GGCCTCGGCCGCCTCGGCGCTCAGCCGCTGGACCTCGGCCTGGGCGGCCTCCACGCGGCCGGCCTGCTCGGCGCGCTGGGCCTCCAGCGGCGGCAGCTCGGCTAACAGGGCGCTGCGCTGATCGGCCAGCGAGCGCAGGCGCTCGTCGCCGACGGCCAGCTCGCGCACCAGCACCTCGTTGACCACGCGGATCTCATCGGCCTCCTTGCGCCAGGCCGCGATCTGGGCGCGCCGGCCCGCGGCCTGGGCGCGCAGGCCGCTCACAGCCCGGTCGTGCTCATCCTGCTTGGTCTGGAAGCCGAAGAGCTCGATGGCGCTCTGCTCGGCCTGCAGGCGGGCTTGATCCAGCTCCTCCACCGCGCGGTGCCAGTGGTAGCCGTACCAGGCCTTGAGCACCTCGTCCAGGTCATTCTTGACCTGATTGAAATCCTTGGCGCGCTGGGCCTGGCGCTCCAGCGAGCGCAGGCGCGGCTTGATCTCGGTCAGGATGTCCAGCACGCGGTCCAAGTTGCGCTGGGTGGCCTCCAGCTTCTTGAGGGCGTCCTCGCGCTTGTTGCGGTACAGGCCGATGCCGGCCGCCTCTTCGAAGAGCGAGCGGCGCTCCTCGGGCTTGAGCGACAGGGCGGTATCGATCAGGCCCTGGCCGATGATGGTGTAGGTGCGCTCGGAGAGGCCGACCCGCGCCATCAGGTCGTTCAGGTCGCGCAGGCGCACGCGCTGGCCGTTGAGCAGGTATTCGTTTTCGCCGTCGCGGTAGGCGCGCCGGCTGATGGCCACCTCGGTGAACTCGATGGGCAGCCAGGCGTCCGAGTTGTCGAAGGTGAGGGTCACCTGGGCCATGCCGGCCCGCGGGCGCAGGTCCGAGCCGCCGAAGATCATGTCTTCGGTCTTCTTGCCGCGCAGCAGGCTGTAGGACTGTTCGCCCAGCACCCAGCGGATGGAGTCGACGACGTTGCTTTTGCCCGAGCCGTTCGGGCCCACGATGGCGGAGACGCCGGCCCCGAAAATGAAATCGGTCTTGCCGGCGAAGGACTTGTAACCGTGCAGTTCGAGATGCTTGAGGCGACGGGGCATTAGGGTAGACGGGTTGGCATTAGATGATTTTGCGCTCAGGGCGGGCGAAGTATAGCCGGGGGGTGGGGAGGGGGCAAGGGAGTATGGTAAACTGACAACATCAGTAAACTTTTGCGACAGACAAGCTGAGAGTGCGACTTGGCTTTGCGTTGCGCCAGGGAGATTCTCAGTGAGCTTCGAGTCTTTCAACCTCAACCCGCGTCTGGCGGCCGGCGTGCAAGCGTTCGGCTACCACACGCCCACCCCCATCCAAGAGCAAGCCATCCCGCCGGCCCTGACGGGCCGCGACGTGATGGGCCTGGCCCAGACCGGCACCGGCAAGACCGCGGCCTTCGTGCTGCCGATCCTGCAGCGCCTGATGGAGGGCCCGCGCGGGCGCATCCGCGCCCTGGTGCTGGCGCCCACCCGCGAGCTGGCCGAACAGATCAATGACCAGTTCCTGGGGCTGGGCCAGCACACGCGCAGCCGCAGCGTCACCCTGTACGGCGGCGTCAGCCAGCGCCCGCAGGTGGAAAAACTGCGCGCCGGCGTCGAGATCGCCGTGGCCTGCCCCGGCCGGCTGCTGGACCTGCTCGGCCAGCGCGAGATCGATCTGAGCCACGTGGAAGTGCTGGTGCTGGACGAGGCCGACCGGATGATGGACATGGGCTTCCTGCCCGAGGTCCGGCGCATCCTCAAGCACGTGCCGGTCAAACGCCAGACCCTGTTCTTCTCGGCCACCATGCCGGACGACATCCGCGACCTGGCCCATGAGATGTTGCACAACCCGGTTACTGTGCTGATCGGCCAGCCGGCGCCGGCCGCCACCGTGGCCCACGCGCTCTACCCGGTGCCCGCGCATCTGAAGACGGAGCTGCTGCGGGCCCTGCTCGAGCAGACCGACACCGACTCGGTGCTGGTCTTCACGCGCACCAAGCACCGCGCCAAGCGCCTGGCCGATCAGCTGAAGAAGGCCGGCTACAACACCGCCTGCATCCAGGGCAACCTTTCGCAGAACCGGCGCCAGGCGGCCCTGGACGATTTTCGCGAGGGGCGGGTGCAGATCCTGGTGGCCACCGACATCGCCGCGCGCGGCATCGACGTGACCACCATCTCGCACGTCATCAACTACGACATGCCGGACACGGCCGAGGCCTACACCCACCGCATCGGCCGCACCGGGCGGATGGCCAAGACCGGGGACGCCTTCACGCTGACCACGGACGAGGACGTCGACATGATCCGCGCCATCGAGCGCGTGCTGGGCGCGCGCCTGGAGCGGCGCACCCTGCCGGACTTCGATTACCGCGCGCCGGCCCCGGAGCGGCAGCCCGGCTCGGAGCGCTCGTTCCGCGGGCGCTCCCAGCCGGCCCGGCCCAGCGCCGGACGCGAGCCGGCGGCGCCCAAGCCGGCCGCCAAACCCGCGCCGGCCGCCAAGCCTGCCCCGGCGGCACCCGCGGCCAGCACCAGCGCCGACGCCTGGACGGCCCTGCGCCGCAAAGACCGCCGGCGCCGGCCCAACTTCAACCACCCTTCCGGGCCGCGGCGCTGAGCGGCTCGCCCGAAACGAAAGACCCGGAGCCAGGCTCCGGGTCTTTTCATTATGCGGGCTGTCGGCCAAAATCACGCGGCGGCCTGCGGCGGGCGGTAAATCTCATCGGTCCTGGCCGCCATGATGAAGTCGTTGCGGTGCAGGCCCCTGATCTTGTGCGTCCACCAAGAAACGCCGACCTTGGCCCACTCTGTTAATATGGCCGGGTGATGGCCTTCGGCCTCCGCCAGGGCCGCGACCTTGTTCGTGAACGCGATGGCCTCGGCAAAGTTGGCGAACTTGTAGGTTCGCTCCAGCCGCGGCACCCCGTCGTACTCAGCCAGCGTCCACTCGGGGATCTGCGGCTTAAGGTCCTCAATTTCGGCCGGCGTGACGCGGGGCGAGTCTTTTCGGCAGGCGGTGCATATCTGGTGGGCAAGCATGGCGGCCTCCTCTCTACAACGGCAATAACCCCTCGGCGCGCAAAAGATCATCCAGCCGATCCAGCAGGCCGGCCAGGCGGCCGGGCAGTTCGGGCAGATCGCGCTCGGTGAGCCGGAGCACGGCCTCCAGGTCCGCTTCAAACCGGGCCGGCCGGCGCGGGCATCGCTCCAGCACCTGCGCGGCCAGGCGCTTTTCGCCCGGGTGCAGCTGGCGGTTGACGGCGAAGAGGATATCGAAGTAGCTGGCCAGCAGGGCGGCCAGGCGGTGGTTGACGCTCACCAGGTCGCGCCGCTGGACGGCCTTCTCCAGTTGGCCGGCGTATGACGGGATGATGGCGCGCAGGACCGGGTGGTTGAGGGCCACGATGTTGCGGCGCAGCGGTTCCGGGTACTCGGCCGCCGCGCGCCGTTGCAGGTCCGCGAACCAGCCGGCCGGGTCGGCCAGGGGAACGGATTGGCGGACGGTGTGCCAGAAGCAAGTGGTGTAGCCCAGGCTGGCCTGGTGCTCGTCGATTACGCGCGTGAGCTGGGCGGCCATCCACTCGGCCTCGAAGTAGACGAGGTCGATTTCAATGCCGGTCGGCGCGTGCAGCCACTCGTCGCCGGGACCCCAGTAGCGCAGGTCCAGGCTGGCCCGGCTGGCCCCGCCGGCCGCCTCCACGATGGCGCGCCGCTCGGCCGGCGGGATCTCGCCGCGGGTGTAGACGTACAGGTCGATGTCGGAGGCCGGGTCCGCGGCCCCGGCGGCGCCGCGCGAGCCGGCCAGCGCGGCCGCCACGGTGTGCGGCAGCGCCGCGAAGCGGCCGGCGAGCTGCCGGGCGAGTTCGAGGTGGACGGACATCGCGCTCAGCCGCCGGCCGCAAACAAGCGCTCGAAGCCGGGGTAGGGCGCCAGCGGGATGAGGTCGAACGAGATCAGGCCGGCCTGCACCAGGGGCAGACTGGCCAGCGCCGTCTGGGCCTCGGCGGCGTCCGCGCACTCCAGCACCAGCACCGCCATGGGCCGGTCGGCGCGGAAGTAGAGCTCGCGCACGAGGCCGGCCTGATACAGCGCCCAGGCGCGCGCGGCCTCGGCCCGCAGGTGCGGCGCGAAGTCGGCGGATTCTGCACCCGGGTGTTCGATCTCCAGGGCTAGGAATTTCACAGTGACGCGCTCCTTCCGGCGCCTTACAGCAGGTTCTGCACCGCGAAGTGGATCAGGCGCTCGTAGGCCGTGCGCAGGAAGGCCGGCCAGCCCGAGGCCGGCAGGGGCGAGGGGATGGCCGTGACGCCGGCCTCGTCCCAGCGGTTGCCGTATCCGCTGCCCGCCCACAGCAGGTCCGCGCCGTTGCCCACCATCTCCTTCACAAACGCCTCGGCCGCGTAGC